>WFOW01000266.1 GCA_015487895.1 Gammaproteobacteria bacterium
GGAGAACGTCGAGCTCCCCATGCAGATCGCGGGCCTCGCTCCGCCGGAGCGAGGCCCGCGATCTGCATGGGGAGCTCGACGTTCTCCAGCGCGTTCAGGCGCGGCACCAGATGGAAGAACTGGAAGACGAAGCCGATGGTCTCGCGCCGCAGGCGCGCCCGCGCCTCCTCGTCCAGGCCGGTGACGTCGCGCCCGTCGAGCAGGTGGCGCCCGGCGGTGGGGCGGTCGAGCAGGCCGAGGATGTGCAGCAGCGTGCTCTTGCCCGAGCCCGAGGGCCCCATCACGGAGACATACTCGCCGGCGGCGATCTCGAGGTCGACGCCGGCGAGCGCGCGCACGAGCTGCCCGCCGACCCGGTAGGCCCGCTCGATGCCCTCGAGGCGGATCATCCCCCGCCGCCGCCCTCGGGCACGGCGCGCGCGCCCGGCCGCACGCCCTCGCGGTCGAGCGAGACCACCACGCGCTCGCCGGCGCGCAGCCCCGAGCGCACCTCGGTCCAGCGCCAGTTGCCGATGCCGGTGCGCACGGGGCGCGCCTCGAGGCGGCCGCTCGCCCCGTCGTAGACCAGCACGCGCGGCCCCTCCTGCAGGGCCTCGGTCGGCACCCGCAGAACGTCCGTGCGCCTCTCGAGCACGATCTCCAGGTCGGCGCTGTAGCCCGGCAGCAAGGCCACGCCGGGATCTCCGTCGAACTCGGCCTCGACCTCCACGGTGCGCGCCTGCTTCTCGTGCTCGCGCACGTAGGCCGCCACGCGCCGCACGCGCCCGGCGAAGCTGCGCCCGCGGTAGGCGTCGAGCGTGATGCGCGCCTCCATGCCGGGGCGCACGCCGGCGGCGTCCACCTCGTCGATGGGCGCGCTCACGTAGACGCAGGAGGTGTCGATGAGGTCGACGGCCGGCGGCGTCGCCACCCCCAGCGGCGAGGGGGTGATGTACTCGCCCACCTCGCCGTTGACCTCGGCGACGATGCCGGCGAAGGGGGCGTGGAGGCGCGTGCGCGCCAGCTCCGCCTCGGCCACGGCGAGCTCGGCGCGCGCCACCGCGACGCCCGCCTCCGCGGCCCTGCAGCCCGCCTCGCGCGCCTCGGCCTCGCCCACGGCGCGGTCGCGCGCCTCCTCGGAGGCGAGCCCCCGCCGGTGCAGGCGCACGAGGCGCTCGGCCTCGCGGCGCGCGACGCGGGCGGCGGTGCAGCTCTCCTGGGCGCGGGCGCGCGCCGCGCGCACGCGCGCGGCGGCGAGGGCGCGGCGGGCCGCCAGGTCGCGGTTCCAGAGCTCCAGCAGCAGGGCGCCGCGGGCCACACGGTCGCCCTCGCGCACCGCAAGGCGCGCGATCTGGCCGCCGGCGGAGGGCGAGAGCCGCGCGCGGCGGCAGGCGCGCACGCTGCCCGCGCGCGTGTTGGCGGCGGTGGCCTCGACCGGGCCGCGCCCGACGGCCACCAGCCGTACGGGCACGGCCTCGGGCGCGCCGGCGCGCCACACGGCGAGCGCGGCGGCGGCGCCCGCCGCCAGCAGGGCGAGCAGGCCGCGCGCGCGCCGCATCCCCGCGCCTGCCGGGCGCTCAGGCGAACATGGCGGCGACCGTGATGCCCGCCGCCGTCAGGCCGAAGCCCGCGAACAGGCGCTGGCGCTCGCGCAGCAGGTGCCAGGTGGCGGCGAGCATCCCGGGCACGACGACGAACACGCCGAGGGCGATGCCCGCCATCGTCAGCCCGTCTCCGCGCGTGAGGTGCTCGATGTACCAGTGGCCGTCGGGGCGCTCGCCGCCCGCCTGCTGCCAGACCTCGTCGACGCTGCGCCCCTCCCAGATCGCCGACAGCACCAGCTCCGGCTCCAGGTAGTTGAGCTCGGTGACGAAGGCGAGGATGGAGCCGAGCACCGTGACGAAGGAGCCGAGGATGGTGCCCCAGTAGACGATGTCGCCGTAGAGCACCGCCGCCTTCGGGACCGTGGGGCGTTCGAGCTCGTGCTCGAGCACCTCCTCGACGTGCCCGATCTCCTGCTCGAGGCGCTCTTCCGCGTGCCCGATCCTCTCCCCGAGCTTCCGCTCGACCTCGCGCATGGTCATGGCCCCTACCTCCTCACACCAGCGGCACGTCGAAGCCGAACAGCGTCTCGGCGCCGCGCACCACGAGCTTGATGCTGGTCAGGAACAGCAGCACGATGAGGATCTGGCGCACGAAGCCCGCCCGGATGCGGGCGAGGATGTGCGCGCCGAGGATGCCGCCCACGACCTGGCCCAGCATCCATGGCGCGGCGAAGAGGGCGATCAGCGCGCCCTTGGTGATGTAGGGCCAGATGGCCGCGGCGTTGCCGATGGCGAGCAGCACGCCGCTGGATGCGGCCGCCACCTTGAGCGGCACGTCCATCACCAGGTTCAGCACGGGCACCACCGCCCAGCCGCCGCCGAGCCCGAAGAAGCCGCCGATGAAGCCGACGGCGAGGAAGAGCAGGCCGCCCGGCAGCACCCGGTTGGCGTGGTAGGTGACGGGCCTGGCGAGCGACTCCTCCCAGTAGGTGCTGCGCATGGCGAGCCTGCGGCTGAGGCCGTCGAGGCTGCGCGGCACCGGGTACTCCGTCTTGGAGCCGCCGACGACGAACATCACCGCGATGAAGATCAGCAGGCCGCCCAGCAGCAGCCGGACGATCGCATCCCCCGTGGCGCCCATCGTGTCCGCGAGGACGATGGCGGCCTTGGCCCCGAGGATGGCGCCGACGATGATGGGCACCGCGCAGTAGAAGACCAGCCGCACGTCGGCGAGGCCCTTGCGCATGAAGGGCCCGGAGGAGACGAGCCCGCTGAACATGGCCACCACCAGGCCGGTGGAGCGGATCAGCAGCGTGTCCACGTTGGTGAAGCCGAGCATCACGGGCGTGAAGAGGACGCCCCCGCCGACGCCGCCCAGCACGGCCACGATGGCGATGAGCGTGCTGAACAGGAACGAGGCGGCCAGGATCAGCCACATCTCGTTGGCGGTGAGCACCTCGGTGTGCTCGACGGCCGAGAACATCGCCATCGCGGCGTAGGCCACGGCGATGGCCACGACCAGGAAGGTCAGCTCGGGTACGCGTCGCGCCAGCTCCCACATGTCGGCCTGGTCCCCCCTTCGCAGAATTGTTGACGGAGGCCCGCGCCCCCGCGCGGGCCGAAGGCGCAATTATAGGGGAAAGGAGGACCGGCCCGCGCGCGGGGTCCGGCTCAGGCGCTCTGCCAGGCGAAGATGCAGTCGAGGTGGGCGCGGATGGCGATCAGCCCGTCGAGGCCGTCGTCGATCATCACCGCCAGCGGCGCGCGCCCGCCGAAACGGCGGTTGGCGCGCTGCAGCCACACCACGGTCATGGCGGGGTCGCGCGGGAAGGTGGTGCGCAGCGCCTCGGCGATGCCCACGAGGTGCTCGACGCGCTCCATGAGCTCGAGATTGTCCGTGGGGAAGGGCGTCCCCTGTCGGTAGCGCCGCAGCACCTGTTTCGGGGTCCCGGACGGAAAGCCGAGCACGGCGAGCTGGTCCTCGTCGCGCAGCCCCCAGACGTCGAGCATGTGCATGACGGCGCGCGTCAGCTCCGCCTGGTCGGTCAGGGTCATCTCGTGCATCTTCGGTGTGCTCGACGCCATCGCTCGGCTCTCCACGCTCTGCGGACCTGACCCACGTCAGGTCCCGTCATCGGATCACCATAGCAGAACACCGCGATCGGCACCATGCCGCGACGCTGGCGCCGGTCCCCTCGGCGGCGCATCCTATGGCCCCATGCGCGCTGCGGCCGAGGCCCAAACCCGACGCTCCGTGTGGGCATGGGCGCTCTACGACTGGGGCAACTCGGCCTTCGCGACCGCGGTGGCCGCGAGCCTCTTTCCGGTGCTGCTCAAGGGCTGGTGGGGGGGCGGGCTGCCGGCCACGCGCACCACCTTCCTGCTCGGGCTCGTCAGCGCGGCGGTGGCGCTCGCCGTGGCGGTGCTGGCGCCGCTCCTGGGGGCGGTCGCCGACGGCCTCGGCCTGCGCCGCGCTTTCCTCGGCGCCTTCGCCGCGCTGGGGGCCGCCGCCACCGCGGCCCTCGCCCTGCCGGGCGCCGGCGGGTGGCAGCCGGCGCTCGCGCTCTACGGCCTCGCGGCCCTCGGCTTCGGCGCCGCGAACGTCTTCTACGACGCGCTGCTGACCTCGGTGGCGCGGCCCGGCGACTACGAGCGCGTGTCGGCCTTCGGCTACGCTCTGGGCTATCTCGGAGGGGGCCTGTTCTTCGCCCTCGTGACGGGTGCCATCCTGGCGCACGGCCCCCTCGGCCTGGGGTCGGCCGAGGCGGCGGCGCGCTGGGCCCTGGTGGCGACGGGGCTGTGGTGGGCGGCCTTCACGGTGCCGGTGCTCCGGAGGGTGCGCGAGGGGCGCCCGCACGCGCGGCCCGGTGCGGCGCGCGCGCTTGCGGAGGGCTGGGCGCGCCTGCGCGGCACCTTCCGCGAGGTGCGGCGGCTGCGGCCGGTGGCCTGGTTCCTGCTCGCCTACTGGCTCTACATCGACGGCGTCAACACGGTCTTCCGCATGGCCGCCGACTACGGCGCGGCCCTCGGGCTCGCCCCGCGCCACCTGCTGCTCGCGCTGCTGCTGACGCAGCTCGTCTCCTTCCCGGCGGCGCTCGCCTTCGGGCGCATCGGCGCGCGCCGGGGCCCGCGCGCGGGCATCCGGCTCGGGCTCGCCGTCTACGCGCTCGCGACGGTGGGGGCCTTCTTCATCACGAGCGCGTGGCATTTCTACGCGCTCGCGGCCACCGTGGGGCTGGTGCAGGGCGGGGTGCAGGCGCTCAGCCGCGCCTGGTACGCGCGGCTGGTGCCGGCCGGCCGCGCGGCGGAGTTCTTCGGCTTCTACAACGTGGTGGGGCGCTTCGCCGCCATCCTGGGGCCGCTCGCCGTCGGCCTGACGGCCGAACTCACTGGCAGCCACCGGCTGGCGCTGCTCGTGCTGCTCGCCTTCTTCGCCGGCGGCGAGCGGCCCCAGGA
>WFOW01000267.1 GCA_015487895.1 Gammaproteobacteria bacterium
GACGCGGCGCGTGTGCCGGCCAGGCGCTGGCCGAGCTGGTCGCGGTGGGCGGGCTGTTCGTGCTGCTCATGATCCTGGTGCCGCTGCTCGGGGCCTGGCTCGATGCCGAGCACAAGACCGTCGAAGCCGCCCGCACCGCCGCCTGGGAGCGCACCGTGTGGGCCGAGAAGGCCTCGGACCGGGGCGTGGGCGCGAGCCCCGCGGTGCGCAGCGACGAGGAGATCCGGCGCCTGGTGGAGGTGGCCGTGCTCGGCCATCCCTCCGCGCCGCTCACCTCCGCGCCCACCGAGAGCCCGGTGTGGCTGGACCACGCCGGGGGCGACGTGCTCGCGGGCGCGCCGGGTGCGCGCGCGGCGCAGTCGCTCGACGAGCGGCGTCTGGAGGCGGGCGGGATCGCCGGCGCCATGGTCGACCGCATCGCGCGCGGGAGCGGTGTCCCCGGCGTGCGCTCGCTCGGTCTCGGCGGCCGCGGGCTCGCCGCGGGCGGGGTGGAGACCGCCCTGCGCGCGCACCCGGAGCTTCCGGACTTCAAGGGCGCGCGGCTTGCGGTGACGGCGGCGGTGCTGAGCGACGCCTGGTCGGCCGCGCGCGAGCCTGCCTTCCGCACGCGCGTGGGCCGCGCCACGCTCGCCACGAAGATCGAGCCCCTGGTCCAGCCGGCGCGCGTCATCGGCGCCTTCCCGCTCTTCAAGGAAGGCAAGGGCGCGCTCCCGCTGGAGCCTGCCGTGGCGGCGGGCGCGCTGCCCGAGGAGTACCGGGTGACGGAATGAGCGGGCCGCGAGCAAGGAAGGCCGCGGGACCGCGCGCGTGGGCCGCGCCGCTGCTCGCGCTGCTCGCCGCGGCGCGGGCGGCCGCGCTCGACGATCCGCTGGCGGTCGAGCTTCCGGAGGTGCCCGTGATGCCCGCCATGGAGACGCGGTGGGTCGGCGAGCGCATGGCCTGGAACGGGCTGCCGCTGAGCGCGCGGCTGTTCCGCACGCCGGAGCCGCCCCAGGCCGTGCTCGCCTGGTACGAGCGTGCCTGGTCGCGCCGGGGTCGCGGCGAGGTGGTGCGCGGCCGCCAGGGCCCGTGGCGCGTGATCGGCTACCGCGACGGCGCGCACTGGCTGACGGTGCGCGTGCGCGCCGCGCGCGGCGGCGGGAGCGAGGGCGTGCTCACGGCGAGCCTGCGCCCCGACCGGGTGCGTCCCCGGCGCGAGGCGGGGCTTCCCCTGCCGCCGGGCGTGCGCGTGCTGCACGTGCTCGAGAGCCTCGACGGCACGCGCCGGGCGCGCTCGCTCACGTTGCGCAGCCCCTACGCGCCGGAGGCGACGCTCGCGCGCATCCGCGCCCGCCTGGAGGAGGCGGGCTGGCGCGCCGTGCCCGACAGCCTCGCGCAGGCGCGCGGCGGCGTGCAGCAGAGCTTCCAGCGCGATGCTGCCCTGTGCCAGGTGAGCGTCACGGCCGACCGGCGCGGGAGCCTCGCGCTCGTGCATGTGGTGCGCTGACGCGAGACGGAGGACAGCAGGATGGACGGGCGGCGAAGCGACGGGTGGATGCGTGCCGGGAGCCGCACGCGGGGTGCGGCGCTCGCGCACTACCTGGTGGCGACGGCGGCGCTCGTGGGCGTCGTCGCCGTGGCCGGCACGGTGGTGAACGCCCTCGGCGGCCACCTGGGGCGCTTCCTGCGGCTGCTCGCCATGCCGTGAGCAAAGGGGGAGAGGGGGATGAAGCCTGCACGCACGACCGTTCTGCTCCTCGCCGGCGCGCTGGCGTCCGGCACGGCGGCGGCCTTCCTCGCCGAGCGCTACGTGAGCGGCGAGGTGGAGGCCTACCGCGCGCGCCTCGACGCCGCGCGCACGCCGGTGCGGGTGCTGGTGGCGAACGAGGACCTGCCGGCGGGGACGCCGCTCGACGCGCGCAACGTCGCCGTCCGCCAGGTCCCGGCCACCTTCGTGCACCACGACGCCCTGCGTCCCGAGGACTTCGCCGAGGCCGAGGGGCGCCGCGTGCTCTTCCCGCTGCGGCGCGGCGAGACCCTGCTGCGCGCGCACCTGTCGCGCGCGCGTGCGAGCGGCTTCTCCGCGCGCGTGGGCAAGGGGCGGCGCGCGCTGACGGTGCCCGTCGACGAGGTCTCGTCCCTTTCGGGGCTCCTCGCGCCGGGCGACCGCATCGACCTCCTCATGACGCTGCGCGACGAGGACCGCACCGTCACCATGCCGCTGCTGCGCGACGTGCAGGTGATCGCCACCGGCACCGACGCAGGCGACGGGCACGGCGACGGGCGCGAGTACCGGACCATCACCGTGCTCGTCACGCCGGACGAGGCCGCGCGCATCGTCCACGCGCGCGAGGTCGGAAAGCTCACGGCCATGCTGCGCGCGCCCGGCGACGACGGGCCGCTGCGCCTCGGCGCCGTCACGCGCGAGACGCTCCTCGGCGGCCGCGCTCGCGTGCGCGCGCCGGGCAGCGTCGAGATCATCCGCGGGGGGATCGACTGAGATGGCGAGGCACGGGCAAGCCCTGGCCGCGGCGGTGCTGCTGGCGCTCCTCCCGGCCGCGCCGACGGCACCCGCGGGCGACGCCCCCGCGCCCGGGGCGGAGGCGCCGCGCTACGGGGGCCGCATCACGATCGCGGTCGGACAGACCCGCCTGCTGCGCGCGCCGGGCGTCGAGCGCGTGGCCGTCGGCGACGGCCAGGTGCTCGACGTCAAGGTGCTGGAGGACGCGGGCCAGGTGCTCCTGATCGCGCGCAAGCCGGGCCTGACGGACCTGCGCATGTGGGCGGGAGGCCGCCAGCGCGCCGCCTACCTAGTGGAGGTCGCGGCCGCCGCTCCCGCCGCCGTGCTCGAGGAGGTGCGCGCGCGCATCGCCGGCATCGAGGGCGTCGAGGCGCGCGTGGTCGGCGGCAAGGTCGTGATCGAGGGCCAGACCCTGCGGGACGAGGACCACAAGCGCATCGAGACCCTGGTGCGCGAGCACCAGGGGACGGTGGTGAGCGAGGTGCGCCCGCCGCGCCTCACCCTCCAGGCCATGATCGAGTTCGACACGCGGGTGGTCGAGGTCGGCACCGAGGTCCTGCGCGAGGTCGGCGTGCGCTGGAGCGGGATCGACGAGGCCTCCTTCGGCGGCCCGCGCTTCGGCGTGCTCGCCAACTTCCGCACCAACGCCGTGTTCCGGCCCGCGCCGGATGCGGGCTTCTCCGCGACGGGGAGCCTCGCCTACGAGGGCGCCAAGTCCTTCGCCGGCTGGGACCTGCTCGCCACGAGCGTGCTGCGCCTGCTCGAGACCCACGGTTTCGCGCGCCAGCTCGCCGCCCCGCGCCTGGTCTGCCGCAGCGGCGGCAAGGCCGAGTTCCTCGCCGGCGGCGAGGTGCCGGTGGTGGTGACCACCGGCCTCGGTGCGCAGGACGTCGTCTACAAGCAGTACGGCATCCGCCTGCTCGTGGAGCCCGTCGCGGATCCGGCGGGCTACGTCGCCTCGGCCATCACCGTCGAGGTGAGCGAGATCGACGAGCGGAACTCGCGCGGCGGCTTTCCCGCCTTCCGCACGCGGCGCACGAGCACGGACGTCAACCTGCGGCGCGGCGAGACGCTCGTGATCTCGGGCCTGCTGCGCGACAACCGCTCCAAGAACGTGCGCAAGGTGCCCGGGCTGGGGCACCTGCCCATCCTCGGCGAGCTGTTCAAGTCGCGCCGCTTCCTGAGCAGCCAGAGCGAGCTTGTGGTGCTGATGACGCCGCGCGTGATCGCCGCGGACGGGCCGCGCAACCGCCGCGCCGTCGCGCAGGCGCGGGCGCTCGAGCGCCGCGGGCTCGAGGCGGTGCGCTTCCGGCTGATGGATTGATCGCGAGGGGAGGGGGGCGATGCTGGCGCTGGAGGTCGTCGACCGCGAGGGCAACCGCGTGACGCACACGCTCGGGCCGGGCCGCCACGTGCTCGGCAAGTCGCCGGAATGCGACCTGGTGGTGAGCGACCCGCACGTCTCGCGCCGCCATCTCGAGATCGTGGTCGAGGCCGGGGCGGCCACCGTGACGGACCTCGGCAGCACCAACGGGACCTGGATCGGTGCGCGGCGCCTCGAGGAGCCCGCGCGCATCGCGGGCCCGTCGGAGCTGCGCGCCGGCACGCTGCGGCTGATCGTGCGCCCGCAACCGGCACCGCACGGCGCAGGGGACGGTGCGGCTGCGCGTGCCGACGGCACCGGCGCCGACGGCGCGCCGGACGCCCTCAAGCGCAGCCTGCATGCGCGCCTGGTCGAGGACCTCGACCTCCGCCGGCGCGCCGTGCTCGAGCGGCTGCCCGAGGACGCCCTGCGGCGCGAGGCGCGCGCGGCGGCCGAGCGGCTCCTGCCCGAGCTCGCCCCGGCCCTGGGCGAAGGGCCGGCGCGCGAGCGGCTTGTCGCCGAGGTCGTCGCCGAGGCCATCGGCCTCGGCCCGCTCGAGCCGCTCATGGAGGATCCCTCCGTCACCGAGATCATGGTCAACGGCCCCGGCGCCATCTACGTCGAGCGCGGCGGGCGCATCGAGCGCACGGGGCTGCGCTTCAGCGGCGAGGAGGCGCTGCGCGCCATCATCGACCGCATCGTCGCCCCGCTCGGCCGGCGCATCGACGAGGCCCAGCCCATGGTCGACGCGCGCCTGCCGGACGGCTCGCGCGTCAACGCCATCATCCCGCCGCTTTCGCTGTGCGGGCCCGTGCTCACCATCCGCCGCTTCGCGCGCACGCTGCTCACGGTCGAGGACCTCATCGCCAACGGCACCCTCAGCCCGGCGATGGCGCGCTTCCTCGAGGTGTGCGTGCGCCTGCGGCGCAACATCGCCGTCTCGGGCGGAACGGGATCGGGCAAGACGACCACGCTCAACGTGCTCTCGAACTTCATCCCGGAGGAGGAGCGCATCATCACCATCGAGGACGCGGCCGAGCTCAGCCTGCACCAGACGCACGTGGTCTCGCTCGAGGCGCGCCCGGCCAACGCCGAGGGCAAGGGGCTGGTGACCATCCGCGACCTGGTGCGCAACGCGCTGCGCATGCGCCCCGACCGCATCGTCGTCGGCGAGTGCCGCGGCGGCGAGGCCCTCGACATGCTCCAGGCCATGAACACCGGCCACGACGGCTCGCTCACCACGGGGCATGCCAACTCGCCGCGCGACTTCCTCTCGCGCCTTGAGGTCATGGTGCTGATGGCGGGCGTCGACCTCCCGCACCGCGCCGTGCGCGAGCAGATCGCCTCCGCCATCGACATCCTCATCCACCAGACCCGCTTCAGCGACGGGCGCCGGCGCATCACGCGCATCGTCGAGGTCGACGGCATGGAGGGCGACGTGATCCTGCTGCAGGACATCTTCGCCTTCGAGCGCACCGGCACCGGCCCCGGCGGCGAGGTGCTGGGGCGCTTCCGCCCCTGCGGCCACGTGCCGCGCTTCTACGAGGAGGCGCGCGCGGCCGGGCACGATCTGGACCTGTCCATCTTCAGCGCCCCGGAGGAGGAGGGCGCATGAGCGGCGGGCTGCTGCCGGTGGCGCTCGCGGCCGCGCTGACGGGGGCGCTGGCCTTCGTCGCCCTGGTCGTCTTCCTGCTGCATGGCGGCGCCCTCTACTCGGCCGCCTTCCGCCGGCACGTGGTGGGCGGGCTGCGCGAGGCCTTCGTCTACGTGGACGCGCGCGTGCTGCTCGCGCTGACGGCGACGGCGGCGCTGGCGCTCGGCGGGCTCGCCGCCTGGCTCGCCGGGGCCGTGGCGGGGCTGGCCGTGGCGCTCGCCGTGCTCGTCGCCCCGCGGGTGGCGGTGGCGCGCCTGCGCGAGCGGCGCGCGCGGCGCATCGTGCGCCAGCTCCCGGACGCGCTCAGCGCGCTCGCCGGCAGCCTGCGCGGGGGCAGCAACGTGCTGCGCGGCCTCGAGCAGATCGCCGCGCGCCATCCGGCGCCGCTCTCGCAGGAGATCGCGCTGGTGCTGGCCGAGTACCGCATGGGCCGTCCCCTGGAGGAGGCGCTCGACGACATGGCGCGCCGCGTGGGGCGGCGCGAGCTCGAGCTCATGAACGCCGCGGTCGCGATCGCGCGCGCCGTCGGCGGCAACCTCGCCGACACGCTCGACGCCCTGGCCGAGACCCTGCGCGAGACCGCGCGTGTCGAGGGCAAGATCGATGCCCTCACCGCCATGGGGCGCATGCAGGGCTGGCTGGTGGCGGGGCTGCCCTTCGCCATCGCCGCCTGGTTCCACCTCACGCGCCCCGAGGACGTCGCCGTGCTCTACACGACCACGCCCGGGCTGGTCGCGCTCGTGGTGCTCGCCCTCATGTACCTCGCCGGCACGCTCATGCTGCGGAGGATCGTGCGCATCGATGTCTGAGCCGCTCGCGCTTCTCGTCTCCACACCGCTGCCCGTGATGCTGCTGGCGGGCGCCGCCGCCGGCTGCGTGGCGCTCGCGCTGCCGCGGCTGCTGCCGCGGCCGCGGCGCGCCGACCCCGAGGCCGAGGCCTGGCGCGAGCGCCCGCCGTGGCTGTTCCGCCTCTTCGCGCCCCTCGTGCGCGGCATCGCGCCGGCGGTCGCGGCGCGCGGCGACCGCTACCGCCTCGAAGCGGTGGGCGAGCGCATCCAGGCCGCAGGCCTCGGCTACGCCCTGCGCCCGGAGGAGCTCGTCGCCCTGCGGCGCGTGACGGCGACGGTCGCGGCGCTGCTCGCGGTCACGGTCGATCTCGCCTCGGGGGCGCTCGCGGCCAAGCTCGCCTACCTCGCGGTGCCGCTCGGCTACTTCTACCCCGACATCTGGCTGCGCGACGCCATCCAGCGCCGCCGCGCGCGCATCCGCAAGGACTTCCCCTTCTTCCTCGACCTGCTGGCGCTCGCCATGCGCGCCGGCCTCAACCTCCAGAGCGCCGTCGCGCGTGCCGTCCGTCATCTGCCGGACGGGCCCGTGCGGGAGGAGATGCGGCGCGTGCTGCGCGAGCTGCGCGCGGGCATGACGCTGCGCGAGTCGCTGCAGCGCCTCGCGCGCCGCGTGGACGTCGAGGGCGTGCGCGGCTTCGTCGGCGCGGTGCTGCAGGCCGAGGAGACGGGCGGCGAGATGGCGAAGGCGCTGCAGGCGCAGGCCGAGCAGCAGCGCGCCGAGCGCTTCCTGCGCGCCGAGAAGCTCGCCGCGCGGGCGCCGGTGAAGATGCTGGCGCCGCTGGTCGGGCTCTTCATGCCCGTGACCTTCGTGATCCTGATGCTGCCGGCGGTGCGGGCGCTCGCGCGCAGCGGCCTGCTCGCCGGCCTCCTGGGAGGAGGGTGATGATCATGGCCAGCCGCGCGATGCAGCTGGTGGACGAGCGCGGCGTGGTGCGCCTGCCGCGCGTGCTCCTGGCCGAGGGCTTCCTCTCGCGCGCCCTGGGCCTGCTCCTGCGCGCGCCGCTGCGCGAGGGCGAGGGGCTGCTGCTCAGGCCCTGCCGCGGCGTCCACACCTTCGGCATGCGCTACGCCATCGACGTCGTGATGCTCGACCGGCACCTGCGCGTGCGTGCCGTGCACCGCGCGGTGCCGCCGTTTCGCATCGTGCGCGGGCGGCGCAGCACGGCCGCCGTCCTGGAGCTCGCCTCGGGCGGCGCCGGCCGGGCCGGCCTGCGCGTGGGCGAGCGCCTGGCCCTGGTCGAGCCGCCGGACCCGCGCCTCGGCCGGGCGCTGGAGCGCTGGATGCGCGCCGACGAGGCGCGGCGCGCCCGCGAGGAGGCCCTGTGATGGCCGCGCGCGCGCACGACGCCTTGCCCGGGGCCGCCGGCGGGCGCACCCCCGCGCTCGGGCCGCGCGACCTCGCGCTCGGGGCGTCTCCGGCCGAGCCGCCCGTGGATGGCGAGCCCACGCGCCTGCTCGCGCCGGACGAGATGCCGGCGCTTGCCGCCTGGCTCGAGAGCGACGACGGGCGCCGCCTGCCGCTGGAGGGGCC
>WFOW01000268.1 GCA_015487895.1 Gammaproteobacteria bacterium
GGGTCGAGCGCTGGTGGGGCACGCCGGAGCCGCCGCGCGAGGTGCGCCTCGCGCTCGAGGTGCCGGGCGCCGGCCCGCTCCCTGTCCGCGGGGTGGTGCGCGGTCGCGTGCGCGACGGCGCCCTGCTGCGCTACCGCCCGGGGTCGCTGCGCGCCCGTAACGTGCTCGCCCTGTGGGTGGACCACCTCGCGCTGTGCGCGGCGGGCGAGGCGCGCGAGGCGGTCTTCGTCGCGCGCGACCGCTACTGCCGCCTGCCGCCGCTGGCCCCGGACGAGGCGCACGCGCGGCTCGCCGCGCTCGCGGGCCTCCACGCCGAGGGCCGGCGCCGGCCGCTGCCGGTGCTGCCGGAGCGCGTGTGGGCGGCCTGGCTCGGGGCGACCAAGGGGCGCGGGAAGGCCCGCAAGGCGCGCCCGCGGGCCGTGGACGAGACCGTGTGGCGCGGGCTCGCGCAGCGGCTCGAGGCGGAGGCCGCCCGCGGCGAGCTGGACGTGGGGGCCGCGGCGGCGCGCCTGTGGGCGGCGGCGCCGCAGGCGCTGTGGGGCGAGGCGGCGCGCGAGGCGACGCGCGCGCTCCTCGACCCGCTGCTCGCCGTCGCCGACGTCTCGGAGGGCCGCGGCTGATGCGCCATCTCGACCTGAAGCGGCTGCTGGAGCTCCCGGTGCGCGAGGGCGTGCACCTGGTCGAGGCGAGCGCGGGCAGCGGCAAGACCTGGAACCTCTCGGCGCTGTTCCTGCGGCTGGTGCTCGAGGGGCTGCCCGTCGAGCGGATCCTGGTCGTGACCTTCACCAACGCCGCCACCGAGGAGCTGCGCGGGCGCGTGCGCGAGCGCCTGCGCGCCTGCCTGCGCCGGCTCGAGGGCGGGCCCGCGGAGGACGACGACGAGCTCGTCGCGCGGCTCGCGGCGCGCCACGGCGGCGACCCGCAGGCGCCGCTGCGGCTGCGTGCGGCGCTCGCGGGCATGGACGAGGCCGCGATCCACACCATCCACGCCTTCTGCCGGCGCGTGCTCCAGGAGCACGCCTTCGCCACCCGCGTCGAGCTCGACGCCGAGATCCTCGAGGACGAGGCCGAGCCGCTGCGGCGCGTCGCGCGCGACTGGTGGCGCGCGCGCGCGGCCGAGCTGCCCGAGCGCCTGTTCGCCGCGCTGGCCGCGGGCGGGGGCGGCTGGGACGGGCCGGACGCGCTGCTCGCCGCGCTTGCCCCGTACCTCGAGCGCGAGATCGAGGTGCGCGTCCCGGACCCGCGCGGCCTCGACGCGCTGCTCGCCGAGCTCGAGGGCCTCGCGCGCGAGGCGGCGGACCTCGCCGCGGGCGAGGACCTCGAGCGCCTGGTGGAGACCGTGGCCGGGCGGGTGGTGAAGCAGGGCCCCTTCCGGGACGAGGCCTGGAAGGAGCGCGCCCTGTGGGCCGCCGAGGGCTTCCTGGGCGGCACCGCCGCCTGGCCGCCGGCGCTCGCGGCAGGCACGGTCGCGGCGCACCTCAAGAAGCGGCCCCGCGCCGAGATGCCGGACTCGCGGCTGCTCGTCCTCGGCGACCGCATCCTCGCCTGCCAGGAGGCGCTGCACGGCGCCTTCCTGCGCGAGGCCCTCGAGGGGCTGCGCGCGCGCTGGGCGGCGTGGCGGCGCGAGCGCGGGGTGCTGACCCAGCACGACCTGCTCGAGCGCGTGCGCGAGGCGCTCGACGGCGAGGGGGGCGCGGCGCTCGCCAGGCGCCTCGCCGAGCGCTGGCCGGTGGCCATGGTGGACGAGTTCCAGGACACCGATCCCGTGCAGTACGCGGTCTTCGAGCGCCTCGCGCATGCCGGGCAGGCGCAGGTCCTGATCGGCGACCCCAAGCAGGCGATCTACGCCTTCCGCGGCGCCGACATCCACGCCTACCTCGCGGCGCGGCGCGCCGTCCCGCCCGAGCGCCGCCTGAGCCTGCCGTGGAACTGGCGCTCGAGCCCCGCCGCGGTCGCCGCGGTCAACGCGATCTTCGGCGCGCACGACAACCCCTTCGCGCTCGCCGAGCGCATCGGGTTCGAGCCGGCCTCGTGCCCCGAGGGGCGGGAGGTCGAGCCGTGCGTGCTTCCGGACGGGGGCCCGGAGGCGGGGCTCGTCCTGTGGCGCATGCCGCCGCGCGAGGACGGCAAGCGGTGGGAGAGCAAGGCCGAGGCGGAGGCGCGCATCGCGGCGGGGCTCGCGGGCCACGTGGCCGGGCTCCTCGCCGCCGCGCGCGAGGGCAGGGCGCGCATCGGCGAGCGCGCGCTGGCCCCGCGCGACCTCGCCGTGCTCGTGCCCACGCACGCCCACGCCCGGCTCGTGCGCGAGGCGCTGGCGCGGGTGGGCGTGGCGAGCGCCTACGTCGGGCGCGACAGCGTGTGGGCCACGCCCGAGGCCGAGTGGCTCGAGCTCGTGCTCGCCGCCCTGCTCGACCCGGCCGACGGGCGGGCCGCGCGGCGCGTGCTGCTGCACCCGGTGCCGGCGCTGCCGCTCGCCGAGGTCGCGGCCTGGCTCGATGACCCGCTGCGCTGGGAGCGGTGGCTGGAGGCGCTCGCCGAGGGCCGCGAGGTCTGGGCGCGCGCGGGCTTCCTGCCCGCCTTCCAGCGCCTGCTCGCGCTGCTCGGGCTGCCCGCGCGCGTGCTGGCGCGCCCCGGCGGCGAGCGCGCGCTCACCAACCTGCTGCAGCTCGCCGAGCTCACCCAGGCCGCCGGGCGCCGCCACCACGGCCCGGACGAGGTCCTGGCCTGGTTCGCGGGCGAGCGCGCCGCGCCCGGCCCGGGCGACGAGGCCCTGCTGCGCCTCGAGAGCGACGAGAGCCTGGTGCGGGTGCTGACCGTGCACCGCGCCAAGGGCCTGGAGTTCCCGGTGGTCTACCTGCCCTTCTCGTGGGGGGCCTCCGAGCCGGGTCCGGTCTACCACGACGCCGACGGCCGCCTGGTCTACGACTGCACGCCGGGCGCCGAAGGCCGCGCCTGGCGCGAGCACCTGGCCGAGCAGGTGCGGCTGCTCTACGTCGCGCTGACGCGCGCGGTGCACCGCACCTATCTGGTGTGGGACGACATCGGCAAACGCTCGCGCTCGGTCACCTCGGCGCTCGCCTGGCTGCTCGCGGGCCGGGATGCCGGCGACCCCGGCGCGGGGCCAGCCGCGTTCGAGGCGGCGGCGGACGCCGATCATTTGCGCGCGCTCGCCGAGACCTCCGGCGGGGCGATCGCCATCGGGACGCTCCCCGAGCCGGCGCGGGGGGCCGTGCGTCCCGCCGAGGCGGCCGGGCCCGTGGAGGCGGCCGAGACCCTCGCGGCGCGGCGCTTCGCGGGCGCCATCCCGGACCGCTGGCGCGTCTCGAGCTACTCCCAGCTCGTGCGCGGCGTGCACGCGCCGGTGGACGTGGACGCCGAGCCCGCCGCGGAGGAGGAGGCCCCGCCCGCTGCGCTCGCCGGCGTGCACGCGCTGCCGCGCGGGCGCCGCCTCGGCAGCCTCATGCACGCGCTCCTCGAGCGCCTCGACTTCCGGCGCGCCGACGAGGCGGACGTGCGCGCGCTGCTCGTGCGGCTCACGCCGCGCTACGGCATCGGCCCCGAGCACCACGACGAGATCGCCGCCTGGGTGGGGCGCATCCTCGCGACCCCGATCGCCGACGGCCTGCGGCTCGCGGACCTCGGCGCGGGCGAGCGGCTCGCCGAGCTCGCCTTCCACTTCCGCGCCGCGCCCCACCGCCTCGCCGAGCTGGATGCGGTGCTGCGCGCGCATGGCTACGGCGGGATCCCGGAGGGGCGGCCCTTCGCCGAGATGGAGGGGCTCTTCACGGGACAGATCGACCTCGTCTTCCGGCACCGGGGCCGCTGGTACCTCGCCGACTACAAGACCACCTGGCTCGGTCCGGACGAGCGCGCCTACGAGCCCGCGCGCCTGCGCGAGGCCGTGCGCGCGCGCCACTACGACCTCCAGTACCTGATCTACCTGGTGGCGCTGGGCCGCTACTGCCGCCGGCGCGTGCCGGGCTGGCGCTACGGCGAGGGCATGGGCGGCGTGCGGTACCTGTTCCTGCGCGGCATGGACGGGAGCGGGCGGACCGGCGTGCACGCCGACCTCCCGCCGCCGGAGCTGGTGGAGGCGCTCGAGCGCGTGCTGGGAGGGGAGGCGCCGTGAGCGTGCTCGAGCGGCTCGAGGCGCTGGAGGCGGCGGGGGCGCTGCGCCCCATCGACCTGCGGCTCGCGCGCTTCTGCGCGCGCATCCACCGCGAGGAGGGGGGCGAGGCGGCCGGCGCGGATGCCGTGGCGCTCGCCGCCGCGCTCGCCAGCCGCCGCGCCGGCGAGGGCGACGTGTGCGTGCCGCTCGCGCGCCACGCCGGGCGCGCGGCGCTCGCCGCGGGCGGCGACGGCGCCGGCCCGGCGCTGGAGGCGCCGCCGCTCGCCGAGTGGCGGCGCGCGCTGGAGGCGAGCCCGGCGGTGGGCGGGCCCGGCGACCACCAGCCGCTGATCCTCGACGGCGACCTTCTGTACCTCGGCCGCTACTGGGGCTGGGAGGCGCAGGTCGCGGCCCACCTGCGCGCGCGCATGGGGCGCGAAGCGCC
>WFOW01000269.1 GCA_015487895.1 Gammaproteobacteria bacterium
GCCATGGACGGCCGCGGGAAGGCGCGCCCACCGTGCGCAGCTTCAGGCGCTGGACCGAGTCCGGTGCCCGGGGCATCACTGACCCTACCGCCTGCGGGCGCGCGCGCCGATGGGCCGCGACTGCGCTGCGCGCCCGTGCCCACGGCGCCATGCACAGGGAAGTGCATGACATCCCAGTAAAAATCAGCACGGCGGCGAAGCCGCTTCAGCTTCGCGCGATCCGCCCAGCGGATCGCGCAATGTAATCCCACACTCCCCCAATAGTTGACTATTTCACTCAACTACAGCATATTCTTATACGCTCATAAACGAAGCACGTCCCGGACAACGAGGAGGAGTGCGCCATGAACAACGGTTTCATCCCGAACTTCCCGAACGACGGCGTGGTGACCGTCAACCGCGTCATCCTGCGTCCCGAGTACACCATCGACGACCTCGAGGAGCGCGTGGCCGAGCTGTGCGAGAACGTCAAGACCTACCACTCGGACACGGGCTTCATCGGGGGCTTCGTGCTGCTCAACAGCGGCCAGGTCTCGAACGAGGGCTCGACGATCGGCCAGGCGGTCGAGAGCCCGCTCAAGGACCGCGAGGCGCTGATCGTCACCTTCTGGCGCTCGTTCGAGGACCACGAGGCCTCGCACCGCAGCGAGACCTTCCAGCCCCTGTTCAAGCGGGTGCTGGAGCTGTGCGAGAACGGCAACGAGGAGATCGCCTACAAGATGCTGTGGGCCGGCCGCGCCTACTCGCCCGAGGAGGCCAAGGCCGCCCGCGAGGCCAAGGAGCGCTACGCGAAGAGCGCGGCCTGACGGCGGCCACGCCGGCCGCGCACGGACCGGGACCGGACGGGGCCGCGGGCCCCGCCCGGTCCTTATTTTGCTCGCGCGCTCGGCTCAGCCGACGACGAGCTTGAGGCCGACGGCGATCGTCACCGCCTCGAAGGCGCGCTTGATCCAGCGGTTGCCCTTGGCGATGGCGAGGTGCGCGCCGAGGTAGCCGCCCGCGAGCGAGCCGGCGAGCAGCGCCGGCAGCCAGCTCCAGCGCACCTCGCCGAGCAGCCCCAGCGTCAGCGCCCCCGTGCCGTTCCAGAAGACGCCGACCAGCACCAGCGTGTAGGCCACGGCCCGCCGGTAGTCGAGCCCGAACCAGCGCACGAGCCACAGGGTCACGAAGAGCCCCGTGCCCGAGGTGAGCGAGCCGTTGAGGGCGCCGATCAGGAACAGCGCCGCCCCGCCGACGAGGCGGCCGCGCAGGTCGCGGTGGCGCGGTGCGTGGACCTGGCCGAGCTCGGGCTTCGCGAGCGAGTAGAGGCCGAGGCCGAGCGTGAGCAGCCCGAGCGCCACCTCGGCGGCGCGGTCCGGCACCTGGAGGATGAAGGCCGCCCCCAGCGCCACGCCGGGCACGCCGCAGGCGAGGACGAAGGCGGCGAAGCGCCAGTCGAGGCCGCCCTCGCGCAGGTGGCGGCCCGTCGCCCCGAGCCCGAGCGCCACCGAGGCCACCTTGTGGGTGGCGAGCGCGGTGCCGAAGGGAAGCCCCAGAAAGATCAGCGCCGGGAGCTGGAGGAGGCCCGCGCCCCCGCCGGCGAAGGCCGAGAACAGGTTGGCCGCGAGCGCCACGGCCAGCAGCAGGAGCTGCTCGGCGAGCGGGCTCACCGGGGGGGTCCGTCGCCCGTCCGCCCGCGCCCGTCGCCATGGCCCGTCCCTCCGGCGCCGGCCGCGCCCGCCGCTGATATACTGCCGATCGGGGCCCGCCCCCGCGGGCCGGGGATGGATCTCCCGGGCATGACCTCACGCCTGAGCCTCGCCATCGTCGCCGCCCTCACGGCCGCGCTCGCCGCGGCCCCCGCGGCCGCCGCGCGCCTGTACAAGTGGGTGGACGAGAAGGGGGAGGTGCACTACACCGACACGCCCCCGCCGGAGGCGGCGCGCCACGACCGCGCCATCCTCAACGAGCAGGGGATCGCGGTCAAGCGGCTCGAGGGCGAGAAGACCCCGGAGGAGCTCGAGGCAGAGCGGCGCCGCCGCGCGGCGGCCGAGGCGCGCCGGCGGGCGGAGGAGGCGCGGCGGCGCCACGACCGCATGCTGCTCGCCACCTACGGCAGCGAGGCCGACATGGTGGCCGCGCGCGACGAGAAGATCGCCACCCTCGAGGGGCTCATCCTCATCACCCGCCAGCGCATCCGCAAGCTCGAGGGCGAGCTCGAGCGCTTGCGCCGGAGCGCCGCCGAGATGGAGCGCGCCGGCCGTCCCGTCAGCGAGGAGCTGCGCCGGCGCATCCGCGAGACCCGGGCCCACATCCGCGCCAACCGCGCCTTCATCGCCGCCAAGCGCCGCGAGCAGGACAGGATCCGCGCCCAGTTCGAGCGCGACATCCAGCGCTTCCGGGAGCTCAAGGCCGAGATCGCCGCGCGCGAGGAGGCGGCTTCGCGCCGCGCGGACTGAGCCCCGCGCCCCTCAGGCGCGGATCAGGGTGCCGACGCCCTCGTCCGTGAAGAGCTCGAGCAGCACGGCGTGCTCGAGGCGCCCGTCGATGATGTGCGCAGCGCCGACGCCCGCCTGCACGGCCTCCAGGGCGCAGCGCACCTTGGGCAGCATGCCGCCCGTGATCACGCCCTCGGCCACGAGGCGCTCCACGGCAGCCGCGTCCACGCCCGAGACGAGCCTGCCCTCGCGGTCGAGGATGCCCGGGGTGTTGGTGAGCAGGATGAGCTTCTCGGCCTGCAGCACCTCGGCGACCTTGCCCGCCACCAGGTCGGCGTTGATGTTGTAGGTCTCGCCGTCGGCACCGACGCCCACGGGGGCGATGACCGGGATGAAGCCGCCGCGCACCAGCATGTGGACGATGGAGGCGTCCACGCTCTCGACCTCGCCCACGTGGCCGAGGTCGATGATCTCCGGCGCCTCGGTCTCGGGGCCGCGGCGCTCGAGCCTGAGCTTGCGGGCGCGGATGAGCCCGCCGTCCTTGCCCGTCAGGCCCACGGCGCGGCCGCCCTGGGCGTTGATGAGCTGGACGATCTCCTTGTTCACCTGACCGCCGAGCACCATCTCCACCACGCCCATGGTCTCGCGGTCGGTCACGCGCATGCCCTCGACGAAGGCGCTCTCCTTGCCGATGCGCTCGAGGAGGCGGCCGATTTGCGGCCCGCCGCCGTGCACGACCACGGGCTGGATGCCGACCAGGCGCATCAGCACCACGTCGCGCGCGAAGCCGCGCTTGAGCGCCTCCTCGGTCATGGCGTTGCCGCCGTACTTGATCACCACCGTCCGCCCGGCGAAGCGCTGAATATAGGGCAACGCTTCGGTCAACACATGTGCGACGTCGGCCGCCGACTCGGCATTCAAACC
>WFOW01000270.1 GCA_015487895.1 Gammaproteobacteria bacterium
CGTGCGCACGCTCGGCTTCCGGGGCGAGGCCCTGCCGAGCATCGCCTCGGTCTCGCGCCTGACGCTCACCTCGCGGGCGGCGGGGGCGGACCACGGCTGGCGCGTGCGCGCCGACGGAGGGGGGGCGCCCCCGGAGCCCGAGCCCGCTCCGCACCCGCCCGGGACGACGGTCGAGGTGCGCGACCTGTTCCACAACGTGCCCGCGCGGCGCAAGTTCCTGCGCACCGCGCGCACCGAGGCCGGCCACGTGGAGGAGGCCCTGCGCCGCATCGCGCTGGCCGCCCCCGGTGTGGCGCTCGCCTACGTGCGCGACGGGCGCGAGGTCCTGCGCCTCGACGCCGCGCAGGACCGGGCGGCAGCGGAAAGGCGCCTTGCCGCCCTCCTCGGCGAGGGATTCCTCGAGCACGCGCTGCACCTCGTGCACGAGCACGCCGGCATGCGGCTCGAGGGCTGGATCGCGCTGCCGGCCTGGTCGCGCGCGCAGGCCGACCAGCAGTACCTGATCGTCAACGGGCGGCCCGTGCGCGACCGCCTCTTCGCCCACGCCGTGCGCCGCGCCTACGAGGACGTCCTCCCGCACGGCCGCCAGCCGGCCTGGGTGCTGGCGCTGACGCTGGACCCGGAGGCGGTCGACGTCAACGCCCACCCGGCGAAGCACGAGGTGCGCTTCCGCGACGGCCGCGCCGTGTTCGACTTCGTGCACCGCACGGTGGCGGAGGCACTCGCCGCCTCGCGCGCGCGGCCCTCGGCGAGCCCCGCGCTCCGCCCGCAGGCGCCCGCCGCCCGCCGCACGCCGGACCCGGCGGCGGCGCCGCGCCAGGCCCCGATGGCGCTCGGCGTGGCCGAGGCGCTCGCGCGCTACGCGGCGCTCGCGCCAGATGACGGCGGCGCGGAGGCCGGGGCACCGGCGCCCGGTGCGGCGGAGGAGGAGGCCGCCGCGCCCGGCCTCCTCGGGCGCCCGCTCGCCCAGCTCCACGGCACCTACATCCTCGCCGAGGACGCCGAGGGCGCCCTCGTCGTGGTCGACATGCACGCCGCCGCGGAGCGCATCGCCTACGAGGCCCTCAAGCGCGCCTGGGAGGAGGGCGCTCCCGCCGCCCAGCGCCTCCTCGAGCCCGCCACCGTGACGGTCACGCCGGCCGAGGCGGATGCCGCCGAGGCGCAGGCCGAGGCGCTCGCGCGCCTCGGCCTCGAGCTCGCGCGCGCCGGGCCCGACCGCGTGCGCGTGCTGGCGGTGCCGGCGGCGCTCGCCGGTGCCGACGTCGCCGCCCTTGTGCGCGACGCGCTCGCCGAGCTCGCCGCCCACGGCACCGCCGCCACCGTGGCCGGGCGCATCCACGAGGTGCTCGCCACGCTCGCCTGCCACGGCTCGGTGCGCGCCGGGCGGCGCCTCACGCTCCCCGAGATGGATGCGCTGCTGCGCGAGATGGAGCGCACCGAGCGCGCGGGGCAGTGCAATCACGGCCGTCCCACCTGGGTCCGCATCCCGCCCGCCGAGCTCGACCGCTGGTTCCACCGCGGCCGCTGACAGATCCTTGAAAATCCTGGACATACATTCCATGATTTTCGAGGATGATACCCAGGCGGCTCGAATCGGTCCTGCTCCAGCGGCTCGCGGAGTCGCCGGCCGTCGTGCTGCTCGGCCCCCGCCAGGTGGGGAAGACCACCCTGGCCCTGGCGGTGGCGGAGCGTCTGGGTGGCCTGTACCTGGACCTCGAGTCGGACCACGACCTCGCCAAGCTCGCGGATCCGGCGCTCTACCTGGGGCAGCATCTCGACCGGCTGGTCGTGCTCGACGAGATCCACCGGGTGCCCGGCCTGTTCCGGGTCTTGCGCGGCCTCATCGACCGCGCGCGGCGCGAGGGGCGCCGCAGCGGCCTCTACCTGCTCCTCGGCTCGGCCTCGCTCGACATGCTGCGCCAGTCCGGCGAGACGCTGGCGGGCCGGGTGAGCTATCTGGAGCTCGCACCCTTCGACCTGACCGAGACCGGCGCCGGGGCGCTGCCACGTCTCTGGCTGCGCGGCGGCTTCCCCGAGAGCTTTCTTGCCCCCGACGACGGCGTGAGCTTCCGCTGGCGGGCGGACTTCATCCGCACCTACCTGGAGCGTGACATCCCCCAGCTGGGACGCCGCATCCCGGCCGAGCACCTGCGCCGCTTCTGGACGCTGCTCGCGCACCAGCAGGGGAGCCTGCTCAACGGCGCGGCACTCGCACGGGCGCTCGGCATGGACGTGAAGACGGTGCACGGCTACCTGGACCTGCTCGTCGACCTGCTCCTGCTGCGGCGTCTGGCGCCGTGGCATGCGAACGTGCGCAAGCGCATCGTCCGGTCCCCCAAGCTCTATCTCCGCGACAGCGGGGTGCTGCATGCGCTGCTCGGCATTTCCGATCTCGAGGCGCTGCAGGGCAGCCCGGGGGCGGGAACGAGCTGGGAGGGCTTCGTCATCGAGCAGCTGTTGAACGTCAGCCCGCAGGGCAGCGGCGGCTTCTTCTACCGCACCTATTCCGGGGCCGAGATCGACCTTCTGCTCGTGCTTCCGGAGGGCGAGCGGTGGGCGATCGGGATCGAGCGCAGCCCTGCGGCCAGGCCGCGGCGCGGCTTCCACCGGGCGTGCGAGGATCTGACGCCTGAGCGGCGGCTGCTGGTGCATGCCGGGGAAGGTCGCCATCCGCTGCCGGACGGGCTCGAGGCCGTGGGGCTTGCCACGCTCGTGGGCGAGCTGGCGGCCCGCGCACACGTGTGAGCGTCATGCCACCTGGAGAAGGAGGCGCTCCGCTCGTGGTGCTCCTGATGGGGCCGACCGCCGCGGGCAAGACCGAGGCGGCGCTGGCGCTCGCGCGCGCGCTCGGCGGCGAGGTCGTGAGCGTGGATTCCGCGCAGGTCTACCGCGGCATGGACGTCGGCACCGCCAAGCCTCCGCCCGAGGTGCGCGCCGAGGTGCCGCACCACCTGATCGACATCCTCGAGCCCGAGGAAAGCTACTCGGCGGCGCGCTTCCGGCGCGAGGCCCTCGAGGCCGTGGCCGCCATCGCCGCGCGCGGGCGGCTGCCGGTGCTCGCCGGCGGCACCATGCTCTACTTTCGCGCCCTGGAGCAGGGGCTCGCGCCGCTGCCCGAGGCCGACAGGGAGGTGCGCGCCGCCATCGCCGCCGAGGCGGCCGAGCGCGGCTGGGCGGCGCTGCACGCCGAGCTCGCGCGGGTGGACCCGGAGGCGGCCGCGCGCATCCATCCCAACGACCCGCAGCGCATCCAGCGCGCGCTCGAGGTGTGGCGGCTCACCGGGCGGCCGCTCTCGGCCTGGCTCGCCGAGGCGCGCGCCGCCCCGCCGCCCTTCCGCGCGGTGCGCGTGGCGCTCGCGCCCGCGGACCGCGCCGAGCTCCACCGGCGCATCGCCATGCGTCTCGATGCCATGCTCGAGGCGGGCTTCGTCGAGGAGGTGGCGCGCCTGCGCGCGCGCCCGGGCCTGACGCGCGCGCATCCCTCCATGCGCGCGGTCGGCTACCGGCAGGTGTGGGACCACCTGGAGGGCCGCTGGGACGCGGCGGAGATGCGCGCGCGCGCCCTCTACGCCACGCGCCAGCTCGCCAAGCGCCAGCTCACCTGGCTGCGGCGGCGCTGGGGCCCCGGGACGGCCGCGTGGATCGACGCCGGCCGCGCGGACGCCGCCGCGCGCGTGCGGGCCCTCGTCGAGCGGGCGCTCGAGGCGGCGCGCGCGGGCGGCGGAGGCGGCTGAGAGCGGCATTGCCCCTGCCGCGACAGGGGCTTGGCGCTCCGGCGCGGCCTGTGACAGCATGCTAGAATTCGCGTGTCGGACGGCGCCGGGCGCCGGGGGCAGGGCGCCGTCCGCGGCCGCCGGAGCGCGGCTGCGCAGCCGCGAGCCCGAAACAACAAGAAGGAGACCGTGATGGCCAAGGGGCAGTCCCTGCAAGAACCTTTCCTCAACGCGCTCCGCAAGGAGCGGATCCCGGTCTCGATCTACCTGGTGAACGGAATCAAGCTGCAGGGGCAGATCGAGTCCTTCGACCAGTTCGTGGTGCTGCTGCGCAACACCGTCAGCCAGATGATCTACAAGCACGCCATCTCCACGGTGGTGCCGTCGCGCAACGTCCGCCTCAACCTCGGCGGGGAGGGCAATGCCCAGGGCGCCGGGGGCTGACGGCCCGCGCCGCGGCGGCCGGCGCGGCCGCCCGCACGGAGCGGCGTGAAGGAGAGCACCTTCCTCTACGAGCGGCCGCGGCGCGGCGAGCGCGCGGTGCTGGTGCACATCGACTTCGCGGCCGAGCGCGACCGCGAAGGGCTCGAGGAGTTCCGCGGCCTCGTCGCCTCGGCGGGGGCGAGCGAGGTGGCGCTGGTGCGCGCGCGCCGCCGCGAGCCCGACCCGCGCTACCTGATCGGCAGCGGCAAGGTCGAGGAGATCGCCGCCGCCGTCGAGGCCTGCGGCGGCGAGGTGGTGATCTTCAACCACGCGCTCAGCCCCAGCCAGGAGCGCAACCTCGAGCGCCGCGTGCGCTGCCGCGTCCTCGACCGCACCACCCTCATCCTCGACATCTTCGCCCAGCGCGCGCGCTCGCACGAGGGCAAGCTCCAGGTCGAGCTCGCGCAGCTGCGCCACCTCGCCACACGGCTGGTGCGCGGCTGGACGCACCTCGAGCGCCAGAAGGGCGGCATCGGCCTGCGCGGGCCCGGCGAGACCCAGCTCGAGACCGACCGCCGCCTGATCGGCGAGCGCATCAAGGTGCTGCGCCGCCGCCTCGAGCGCGTGCGGCGCCAGCGCGCCCAGGGCCGGCGCGCGCGCCGGCGCGCGGCGGTGCCCACGGTCTCGCTCGTCGGCTACACCAACGCCGGCAAGTCCACGCTCTTCAAC
>WFOW01000271.1 GCA_015487895.1 Gammaproteobacteria bacterium
ACGGTCACTGTAGGCCGTTCGCGGCAGACCGCAACCCCTTCCGGGGAGGGTCGGGAGACGGGTGACGGGTGACGGGTGACTGTACACCGTAGCCTGCAAGCCGTAACCCGCCTCGCTCGCCTCCCGATACCCGCCTCCCGCCTCTGCCGCCGCAAACCGCACCCCGCCCGCTCAGCCCGGCGGCCAGGCCATGGGGCGGCCGCCGAGCACGTGCAGATGGATATGGAAGACCGACTGGCCGGCGTCGCGGTTGCAGTTGACGACGGTGCGGTAGCCTCCCTCCTGGATGCCCTCCTTGCGCGCGACCTCCTTGGCGGCGAGGAACATGCGCCCGACGAGCTCGGCGTGGCGCGGCTGCAGGTCGTTGAGCGTGGGGATGTGCTCGCGCGGCACGACCAGCACGTGCGTGGGCGCCTGCGGGTTGATGTCGCGAAAGGCGATGACCTCGTCGTCCTCGTAGACGAGGTCGGGCTCGATCTCGCCGTTGGCCATCTTGCAGAACAGGCAGTCGGTCATGTCCGCTCCTCCGCGCTGTCCGGGGCCGCGGCGGGCCCCGCCCCCTGACACTGTCCCAGGAAGCCCTGAAAGTCGCGACTTTCAGGGCTTCCTCCGCGGCCAGGGACGGCCGCGGGAAAGCGCATGCACACGGAAGTGCATGGCAGCTCGAGAAAAAATTCGAGATGGCCGCGAAGCACCTCAGCGGATCAATCCGCGCAGCGGATTGATCAGTGTCCCCATCAGATCTCGTGGCGCCCGGCGAAGGCGTGCGAGAGCGTGCCCACGTCCACGTGCTCGAGCTCGCCGCCCACCGGCACCCCGTGGGCGATGCGCGTCGGCCGCACGCCGTGCGCGCGCGCGAGCTCGGCCACGTACTGCGCCGTCGTCTCGCCCTCCACCGTCGGGTTGGTGGCGAGGATGACCTCGCGCACCTCGCCCGTGGCGAGCCGCGCCTCGAGCCGGTCGAGCCCGAGCTCGGCGGGGCCGATGCCGTCGAGCGGCGAGAGGTGGCCGCCGAGCACGAAGTAGAGCCCCCGGTAGCCGGTCGCCTGCTCCACCGCGACCACGTCCGCCGGCGTCTCCACCACGCACAGCAGGCTGCGGTCGCGGCCGGGCGAGGCGCACAGGGCGCAGCGCTCGGCCTCGGTGAGCGTGCGGCACTCGCGGCAGCGGCCGACGCCCTCGACCGCCGCCAGCAGGGCATCGGCCAGTCGCCGCGCGCCCTCGCGGTCGCGCTCGAGCAGGTGGAAGGCCATGCGCTGCGCCGAGCGCGGCCCGACCCCCGGCAGCACCCGCAGCGCCTCGATGAGCGCGTCGACCAGCGCCGAGAAGCCCGTGGCCATCGTCGCCTCAGATGGGCAGCCCCCCGAGCCCGCCGGGCAGGCCGAGCCCGCCGGCGAGCCCCTGGAAGCGCTCCTTGATCGCCGCGTCCACGCGCCCGACGGCGTCGTTGACCGCCGCGGCCACGAGATCCTCGAGCATCTCGCGGTCCTCGCCGAGGAGGCTCTCGTCGATGCGCACGCGCCGCACCTCGTGGCGGCCGGTCATCACGACCTGCACGAGGCCACCGCCGGATTCGCCCGTGACCTCCAGGCTCGCGAGCTCCTCCTGCAGGCGCTGCATCTCCTCCTGGAGCTTCTGCGCCTGGCGCATGAGGTTGCCGAGCTTGCCCTTCATCGCCCTCCGTCCTTCGCCGTGGCAGGCCGCCGCGGGGCGGCCGTGTGAACCGTCACGCTAGCGCTCGTGCGTCTCGCGCCCGTCGAGGGGCTCGATCAGCGCCGGGTCGATGCGCGCGCCGAAGCGCTCGGCGAGGCTGCGCACCGTCTCGTCGCCGCGGATCGCCTCGACCGCGGCGCGCCGGCGCTCGGCCTCGGCGCGCGCACGCCGCCGCGCGGGGGTCTCGTCGGCGGGGTGCCCCTCCTCCAGCACCAGCCGCACCTCGCGGCCCAGGTGGCGCGCCAGCGCCGCCGCGAGCCGCCGCTCGACACCGGGCCCGCGCAGCGAGGCGCCCGCCTCGTCGAGCACCAGCCGCACCGTGTCGCCCTCGACGCCGGCGAGCGTGCAGTGCGCGGCGAGCTCGCGCGCCGCCCCGCCGAGCCCGAGCTCGGCGACCACCTCGGCCCAGTCGCGGCCCTCGAGCCCGCGCGGCGCGGCCGGCGCCCCCCGCTCGGCCGCCTGCGCCTGCGCCGGCGCCGGCTCGCCACCGGAGGACGGGGCGGCCGCCCCGTTCGCGGCCTCCGCGCCTCCGAGGGCGGCCGTCACCGGGCGGAAGGCGAGCATCCGCAGCAGCGTCATCTCGAAGCCGCCGCGCGGGTCGGCGGCGTGCGGGAGATCCCGCCGCCCCTGGAGCGCGATCTGGTACCAGA
>WFOW01000272.1 GCA_015487895.1 Gammaproteobacteria bacterium
CGCGGGAGTGGCGCGAGCGATGGCCGTCCGCGTCCTGATCGTCGACGACTCCGGCTTCTTCCGCCGGCGCATCGCCGAGATCCTGCGGGCCGATCCGCGCCTGGAGGTTGCGGGCTTCGCCGCCAACTGCGCCGAGGCGGTGGAGGCGGCCGTGCGCCTGCGGCCAGACGTCGTCACCATGGACGTGGAGATGCCGGTCATGGACGGCATCGAGGCGGTGCGGCGCATCATGGCGCGCGCCCCCACCGCCATCCTCATGTTCTCCTCGCTCACGCACGAGGGCGCCGAGGCGACGCTGGCGGCGCTCGAGGCGGGCGCGGCCGACTTCCTGCCCAAGCGGCTCCAGGATCTCGCCGCCGACCAGGCCGAGGCGGGCCGCCTGCTGCGCGAGCGCGTGCTGGCGCTGGCCGGCGGCGGGCGGCGCGCACGGGCCGCCGCGGCAGCGGCCAGGGCGCCGTCGGTGGCGACGGCGCCGGCGCCACGCCGGCGGCCCGTGCCGGCGGCGGGGCGGCACGGGCTGGTGGTCATCGGCAGCTCCACCGGCGGTCCGGTCGCCCTCCAGCGCGTGCTGGCGGCGCTCCCGGCGGCCTTCGCGGCGCCGGTGGTGGTCGTCCAGCACATGCCCGCGAGCTTCACGGGCCCCTTCGCCGAACGCCTCGACCGTCTCTGCGCGCTCGAGGTGCGCGAGGCCGCGGACCGCGAGCCGCTGGCGCCGGGGCGCGTGGCGCTCGCGCCCGGGGGGCGGCAGCTCTACCTCGAGCGCACGGACGGCGCCCTGCGGGTGCGGCTGCGCGATCCGCAGCCCGGCGAGCACTACAAGCCGAGCGTGGACGTGGCCCTCGCCTCTGCCGCGGAGACGGTGGGCGCGGGCACGCTGGCCGTGATCATGACCGGCATGGGCGCCGACGGGCGCGAGGGCGCGCGGCGCCTCAAGGCGCGCGGCGGCACGGTGTGGGCCCAGGACGAGGCGAGCTGCGTCATCTACGGCATGCCGCGGGCGGTGGTCGAGGCCGGCCTCGCCGACCGCGTGCTGCCCCTCGAGGAGATCGGGCCGGCGCTGGCGGCGGATGTTCGTTGAGGGTGGCATGGGGCGTGCATCGGATGGGGACGGGTGCGGGACTGAAAGCGCATGGACCTGCTGAGCATCCTCGGGCTGGTGATCGGGCTCGCCGCCATCGTCGGCGGCAACGTGCTCGAGGGCGGGCACGTAAGCTCGCTCGTGCAGCTCACCGCCTTCGTGATCGTCGGTGGTGGCACGCTCGGGGCGGTGATGCTGCAGACCCCCGTGGCAACCTTCCTCCACGCCCTGCGCATCCTGCCCTGGGCCTTCCGCCCGCCGCCCCTCGACGCCGAGGGCATCATCGCCAAGGTGGTGTCGTGGAGCAACGTCGCGCGCAAGGAGGGCCTCCTCGGGCTCGAGGGCGCGGCGGAGTCGGAGCCCGACCTCTTCGCCCGCAAGGGCCTGCAGCTCCTCGTCGACGGCAACGAGCCGGAGACCATACGCGGCGTGATGGAGATCGAGCTCGAGACGCTGGAGGCGCGTGACATGCAGGGCGCGCGCGTGTTCGAGAGCATGGGCGGCTACAGCCCCACCATCGGCATCATCGGCGCCGTCATGGGGCTGATCCACGTCATGCAGAACCTCGCCGATCCCAGCCGCCTCGGGCCGGGCATCGCCACGGCCTTCGTCGCCACCATCTACGGCGTGGGCTTCGCCAACCTGGTGTTCCTCCCGCTGGCCAACAAGCTCAAGAGCGTGGCGCGGCGGCGCAGCCGCGGGCGCGAGATGGTGCTCGACGGCATCGTGGCCATCGCCGAGGGCGAGAACCCGCGCAACATCGAGGCGCGGCTGCAGGGCTTCCTCGACTGAGGCGCGGCGGCCATGGCGCGCAGGCGGCACGAGGAGGAGCACGAGAACCACGAGCGCTGGCTCGTCTCCTATGCCGACTTCATCACGCTGCTGTTCGCCTTCTTCGTGGTGATGTACGCCATCTCCTCGGTCAACGAGGGCAAGTACCGGGTGCTCTCCGACGCCCTGGAGGCCGCCTTCCGCGCCCCGCCGCGCAGCATGGAGCCCATCCAGGTGGGGAGGCTGGCGCGCCTCGCCCTCGAGCCGGACGCCCTCGTCGCCCTGCCGCCGCTGCCGCCGCCGGCCCTCGGGGGCGATCCGGGCGGCGAGCTCGCCGGACGCGAGGGCCTGCCGAGGGTCGCGCACGAGGTGACCCGCGCCCTCAGGCCGCTCGTCGACATGGGGCTGGTGCGGGTCAGGCGCCGGCCGGACGGCGTGCATATCGAGGTCGCCTCGGGCGTGCTCTTTCCGAGCGGGAGCGCGCGGCTGACGCCCGAGGCCATGCCGGTGCTCGAGCGCCTGGCGCAGGTGCTGCGCACGGTGCCGAACCCGGTGCGGGTCGAGGGCCACACGGACAACGTGCCGATCCGCACCACGCTCTATCCCTCGAACTGGGAGCTCTCGGCGGCGCGCGCGGCGAGCGTGGTGCGCCTGTTCGAGCGCCTCGGGGTGGACCCCGGGCGGCTGATCGCGGTCGGCTACGGCGAGCACCGCCCGGTGGCCGACAACGCCACGCCCGAGGGGCGGCGCCGCAACCGCCGCGTGGTGATCGTCGTGCTGGCGCAGCCGGACGGCGAAGGGCGCGCACGGCTGCCCGCCGACGCGCCGCTGCGCGCCGCGTGGCCGGAGGGGGGGCGATGAAGGTCTGGGC
>WFOW01000273.1 GCA_015487895.1 Gammaproteobacteria bacterium
CCACCCGTGGCCTCGATCCAGGCGTAGCGGCCCTCGACGGCCACCACGCGCCCGCGCTCCTCGATCATCGCTCCAGGCGGCGCGTGCTGCGGGCCACCATCTCCACGGTCACCGGCGGCACCTCGCCGACGGCGGTCACCTGGTAGCCCTCGACCCGGGCCCCAAAGGCGCTCATCGCGCCCATGCGCGAGAGCCCTTCCATGAAGCCCTCGTCCGCCTCGGGGCGGTCGATATAGACCGACACCGAGGCGAGACCGTCGCTCAGCATCAGGTGCTCCACGGGGCGCCGTCCCGCCGGCACGCGGCCCACGCGGCGCATCGTCAGCTCGAAGCCCGGCGGCGCGGCGGATACGGTCCACTTGCCCGCCTCGGCAAGCGGCCCCGGGTGCCCTTCCTCGAGAGAGGCCTGCTCCGTATACCAGGTATAGCCCTCGCGCGGCAGCGCCGGCTGCAGGAGGGACTCCGGGATGGGCCCGCCCACCTGGAGCTGGGTGAACATCATCTGCTCGATGGGCGTCCCGCCGCTGTCGACCACGTCGAGCTTGAGCGGCAGCCGGCTCTCCTCGTCGATCCAGAACCGGTAGCCGTAGCGGTAGCGGTCCCGCGCGCGCACCTCCACGATGCGCGCCGCGCGGCCGGCGACGCGATCGCGCCCGTCGAGGACCAGCGCGTAGTGGCGCTCGATGCGGCCGAGGTCGAGGGGCAGCGTGCCCGGGAACACGCGCCGCGGACGGCTCCTTTCGACCAGCACGGCCCTGGCGTCCGGCAGCACGCAGGTCACCCGTCGCGGGTCGCGCAGGACCTCGCGCGGCACGCCGTTGAGGGAGACGATCCGCTCGTGCTCGCCGTCTCCTGCGGCACGGTGCACCAGCCGCATGGCCTCGAGCTGGCGCCCGTGCAGGTAGACGAGCACGCCCTGGTAGTCGAGGCTTCGCAGCGCCCGGCTCATGTCCGCGAGCCAGGCACGGGGGTCCTCGCCCTCATCCTTCCAGGCGAAGGGCGCGGCGAGCGCCATCCACAGTGCCGCCGCCGCCTTCCAGCGTGTGGCGGCTTCAGCGCCGCGGCTCATGCGGGTCATGGGCGACGATCCGCGCATAGGGCATCACGCCCTGGAAGACGGCCGCACGCGCATTCTCGTTGTGGCTGACGAGATAGCCGTTCAGGCGCCGGGCCGCCACCGGCCGCACCGGCTCCCAGCGCGTGCTGCCCGCAGGCGCGGGGGCGACCGCCGCCACCTCGGGGGCCCGGCGCTGCGGTGCCGCCCCATCGCGCAAGGCGATCACCGCCACCGCCGCCAGCGAGGCCGCGAGCGCCAGGCCGGCCGCGGCCCAGCGCCATCTCCCCGCGCCGGCGGGCTCGGGCGGCGCCTGCGCCGGCAGCCGTGCGCACACCCGCCCGGCGAGGGCGGGATCGAGGGCGCCGCGGGGGAGCCGCCCGCGCAGGGCCTCCCCGATCAGGTGGTAGCGCTCCCAGCGCGCGCGCAACGCGCCGTCCGCCGCCAGGCGCGCCACCAGGAGGCGCGTCTCGCGCACGTCGAGCTCGCCGTCGACCAGCGCCGACAGCCGCTCGAGCAGCGCATCGTCGGTGCCATGGTGGTGCTCTTCCACGCTCATGGTCCCGCTCCCGGCCGCCTCATTCCAGCAGGGGCTTGAGGCGGCGGTTGATGGCCTCGCGTGCCCGGAAGATCCTCGACCGTACCGTTCCGATGGGGCAGCCCATGGCCCGGGCGATCTCCTCGTAGCTCAGCCCCTCCACCTCGCGCAGCGTCAGCGCCGTGCGCAGCTCCTCGGGCAGATCCTCGACGGCCTCCGCCACCGCGCGCTCGATCTCCTCGGTCAGCAGCAGGCGCTCGGGCGTGTCCTGCTCCTTCAGCCGCGACTCCTGCGCCAGCTGCAAGGCCTCACCGGCATCCACGTCCTCCTCCGGCGGCCGGCGGCTGCGCGCCGCCAGATGGTTCTTGGCCGCGTTCACCGCGATGCGATAGAGCCATGTGTAGAAGGCGCTATCGCCGCGGAAGCCCGGCAGGGCGCGGTAGGCCTTCAGAAAGGCC
>WFOW01000274.1 GCA_015487895.1 Gammaproteobacteria bacterium
GGTGGCTGAGCTGCGCCGCTTCGCCGCGCGCGAGCTCGCGCTGCCGGCCGACGGCGGCGCCTACACGCGCTACCTGGACCTCGGCGGGCGCTGGCCGGCGTGGGCGGTGTTCGCCGCCCCGCGCCTTCGCATGGCGCAGCTCGCCTGGTGCCACCCGGTGGTGGGCTGCCTCGGCTACCGCGGCTTCCTCGACGAGGCGCGGGCGCGCGCCTTCGCGCGCGGCCTGCGCGCGCGCGGGCTCGACGTGCACGTGGCGCCGGCGGCGGCCTATTCGACGCTGGGCTGGGCGGGCGAGCCGCTCACGGACTCCATGCTCGCCTGGCCCGAGCCGGAGCTCGCCGCGCTCCTGTTCCACGAGCTCGCCCACCGCCGCGTCTACGCGCCGGGCGAGACCGCCTTCAACGAGGCCTACGCCACGGCGGTGCAGCGCGCGGGCGTGCGGCGCTGGCTCGCGCGGCGCGGGCTGCGCGTGGCGCTCGCGCGCTGGACGCGCGAGGAGGCGATGGCGCAGGCCATGGCGGCGCTGGTGGCGCGCTACCGGCGGCGGCTCGCGGCGGCCTACGCCGCCCCGGGCACGCCGCGCGAGCGGCTCGCGGCGAAGCGCGCGCTGCTGCGGGCGCTGCGCGCCGAGTACCTGCGCCTGCGCGCGCGCCTCGGCACCGATGCCTACGACGCGTGGGCGCTCTCGGGCCTGAACAACGCCAAGCTGCTCGCCTTCGCCACCTACCGCGAGCGCGTGCCCGCCTTCGAGTGCCTGCTGCGCGCGGCGGGCGGCGACCTGCGCCGCTTCCATGCGCACGTGGCGCGGCTCGCCGCGCTCGCCCCGCCCGCGCGCGCCGCCGCGCTCGACGGCGCCTGCCTCAGCGGGCCAGGCGGCGCAGGGGCAGCTCACGGCGGTAGCGGTTGAGGCGCTCGCGCCAGGTGCGACGGCCGAGGTAGAGGGGCGCGACGGCCTCGAGCGGCGTCGGCGCGATGCCGAGCCGGGAAAGCCCGTTTTCGGTGCCGCAGACGCTCGGCACCTGCAGCGAACGGTAGTTGTCGCGCGTGAAGGGCTTGCCCGGCACGCGCTCGAGCAGCGCCGCCTCCAGGCGCGAGACCCAGTCCGGGAGCCCCACGACGATGCGGCGCACGCCCGCCGTGCGCAGGGCGTACTCGACCAGCTCGCGCAGGGTGTACTCGCGCGGGCCGCACAGGGGGTAGCGGCGGCCGTAGGTGTGCGGATCCTCGAGGGCGCGCGCGAAGGCCTCGGCGACGTCGCAGACGTAGACCGGCGCGAAGCGCGCCTGCGGGCAGGCGAGCGGCAGCACGAGCGGGCTCAGGCGCGCCAGCGCCACGAAGCGGTTGAGGAAGCTGTCGCCGGGGCCGAAGATGACCGAGGGGCGGAAGCTCGTGACGTGCAGCCGCGCGTCGGCGGCCTCGTGCACGGCGTCCTCGCCCGCGCCCTTGCTGCGCAGGTAGGCGCTGGCGCCGGCGCGCGCGTCGGCGTTGAGGGCGCTCATGTGCAGCAGGCGCCGCACGCCCGTCTCGCGGCAGGCGGCGGCGAGCTTGCGGGCGAGCTCCACGTGCACCTGCTCGAAGCTGGCCCGGCGCGATTCGTTCAGGATGCCCACCAGGTTGACGGCCGCATCGCACCCGGCGAGGTGGCGGAGCAGCGTCGCGGGGTCGTGGACGTCGGTCTCGACCAGCTCGACCCCGGGCAGCACCGCCACGTCCTTGTGGGCCTCGGCGTCGCGCGTGAGCACGCGCAGCCGCCGGCCCGGCCTCGCCAGGCGGTCGAGCAGGTGGCGGCCGACGAAGCCCGTGCCGCCGAGGACGCAGATGGTCCGGTATGTCATGCTGGTGCTCCTCCCCGTCGCGTGCGGCGCCCGCGCCGCGCGCGCCAGTGTACGGCGGACGGGGGGCGGTGGACAGCGGCCTTGCGCGAGGAGGTGGACCATGGTCCTGAGGGCGGTCAATCCGTACGACGGGACGCTGATCGAGGAGGTGCCGGAGGCGGACGCGATCGAGGTGGAGGCGGCGCTGGCGGCGGCGGCGCGCGCCGCGCCGGCGTGGGCGGCCACGCCCGTGGCCGAGCGCTGCGCGGCGCTGCGGGCGGTGGCGGCGCGGCTGCGCGCGCGGCGCGAGGACTATGCCCGCCTCGTCACCCGCGAGATGGGCAAGCGCATCGCCGAGGCGCGCGCCGAGATCGACAAGTGCGCCTGGGGCTGCGAGTGGTACGCGGACAACGCCGCGCGCTTCCTCGCCGACGAGCCGGTGGAGACGGACGCGGCGCGCAGCCTCGTCGCCTACCAGCCGCTCGGGACGGTGCTGGCCATCATGCCTTGGAACTTTCCCTTCTGGCAGGTGATCCGCGCGGCGGCGCCGGCGCTCGCCGCCGGCAACACGATCCTGCTCAAGCACGCCTCCAGCGTCCCGGGCTGCGCCCGCGCGCTGGAGACGCTCATGCGCGAGGCGGGCCTGCCCGAGGGGGTCTTCCGCACGCTCCTGCTCTCCTCGGAGCGCGCGGCCGGCGTGATCGCGGATTCGCGCGTGCACGCCGTGACGCTGACGGGCAGCGAGGCGGCCGGGCGCACGGTCGCCGCCCTCGCCGGCGCCGCGCTCAAGAAGACGGTGCTCGAGCTCGGCGGCTCCGACCCCTTCATCGTGCTCGAGGACGCCGACCTCGACCGCGCCGCCGAGGTGGCGGTGACGGCGCGCTTCCAGAACGCGGGCCAGTCGTGCATCGCCGCCAAGCGCTTCGTGCTGGTGGAGCCCGTCGCCGACGCCTTCCTCGAGCGCTTCCGCGCGCGCGTCGAGGCGCTGCGCATGGGCGATCCGCTGGACGAGGCGACGACGCTTGCGCCGCTCGCGCGCCACGACCTGCGCGACGCCCTGCACGCGCAGGTGGAGGACGCGCTCTCCAAGGGCGCCCGTGCGCTCACGGGCTGCGCGCCCGTCGAGGGCCCCGGCGCCTTCTATCCGCCCTCCATCCTCGACGGCGTGCGGCCCGGGATGCGGGTGTGGACCGAGGAGGTGTTCGGGCCGGTGGCGCTCGTGGTGCGCGTGCGCGACGAGGCCGAGGCGCTCGAGGTGGCGAACGGCTCGCCCTACGGCCTCGGCGCGAGCGTGTGGACGCGCGACGCCGCGCGCGGCGAGCGCCTGGCGCGCGCGCTCGCCTGCGGCAACGCCTTCGTCAACGGCCTCGTCAAGAGCGACCCGCGCCTGCCCTTCGGCGGGGTCAAGGCCTCGGGCTACGGCCGCGAGCTCTCCTGGCACGGCCTGCGCGAGTTCGTCAACGTCAAGACCGTGTGGATCGGCGCCTGAGCCGCGCGCCGCCCTCGCCCGGGCGCTCGCGCCGGCCGCGGCGGCGTGCTCACAGCAGCAGGCGGAAGGCCTGCTCGGCGCGCTCCCAGTGCCGGGTCTGGGGATTCCTGATCTCGGGCTCGATGACCCGGAACAGGCGCGCGAGCGCGATGGTGAGCGCGCCGGCCAGCTCCGGCAGCATGCGCTCGGTCTCCTCCGAGCAGGCAAGATCGAGCCGGGGCCGTCCCGCCAGCGCCTCCAGCACGGGCTCCAGCCTCCGCTCGGCCTCCGGATCGGCGCGGAACTCGTGCAGCGCCTCCTGCAGGCCCCTGGTCACCGGCAGGTCCTGCGGCTCGATCACGTCGCGCCCGTTCGCCCTGGCGTGCGCCTCGGCGACCACGAGCATGTCGTAGAGGCGGTCGCGCAGGAACTCGCCCAGGCGCCGCAGGTCGTCCTTGTCCACGTCGAGGCCCGCCGCGCGCCGGAACAGGCGCTCGAAACCCTTCACCGCCATCAGCGGCATGGCGACCCTCCCTTTGTCCGGATGGAAACGTGATTTCGGTGCCCCTACAGGTGGGGGCGGCGCGCGGGGCTTGCAAGCGCGCTCACTTGCGGGCGCGCTCAGCCGCCGGTCTGCGACATGAAGCGCACGATCTGGCCCGGGCGCTCGCGGAAGTGGTGCCGCTCGGGCTTGAGGGCGATGGCCTCGCGCACGGCCGCCTCGAGCGCGGCGTCGCTGGCTCCGGCACGCAGCAGGGGACGGAAGTCGTAGCGGTGCTCCTGGCCGAGGCACAGATAGCAGACGCCCTCCGCCGAGAGGCGCACCCGGTTGCAGGTGGCGCAGAAGTGCTGGGAGATGGGCGTGATGAAGCCGATGCGCAGATCCGTGCCTGCGAGCTGCACGTAGCGCGCCGGACCGCCTCCCGGCATGGTGGCCGGCAGCAGCTCGTAGCGGGCGGCGAGCCGCCGGCGGATCTCGTCCAGGCTGACGTAGCGCCGGCTCGCGGCCTGGCCCGTCGCGCCCATGGGCATGGTCTCGATGAGGCGCAGGGTGTAGCCGCCGGCGGCGCAGAAGTCCACCATGCGCTCGACCTCGTCGTCGTTGACGCCGCGCATGACCACCATGTTGATCTTGATGGGCTCGAAGCCCGCCGCGCGCGCGGCCTCCAGGCCGGCCAGCGCCTTCTCGAGCTTGCCGCCGCCGGTGATCTCGGCGTAGCGCGCGGGATCGAGCGAGTCGAGGCTGACGTTGAGCCGGCGGATGCCCGCGGCGCGCAGCGGCGCGGCGAGGCGCGCGAGCCGCACGGCGTTGGTCGACAGGCTCAGGTCCTCGAGCCCCGGCAGCGCGGCGAGCCGCGCGGCGAGCTCGGGCAGGTTGCGGCGCACGAGGGGCTCGCCGCCGGTGATGCGCACGCGCCGCACGCCGAGGCGCACGAAGGCGCCCACCACGCGCTCGATCTCGTCGAAGCGCAGCCACCCCTCGGGCTCGGCGAAGCCGTCGAAGCCCTTCGGCAGGCAGTAGCGGCAGCGCAGGTCGCAGCGGTCCGTGACGGACAGCCTCAAGTATTCGATGGTGCGGCCGAAAGGATCGACGAGGCGCGCGCTCATGGCAGCGAGCATAGCGCCTGCCCCCGGGCGGTCAAGGCCCCGCGGTCGCCATTGATCATAATCATTCTTGACCTGCGGCAATGAGACAGCCGCCGCCCGCGTGCATAAAGGGGCACGGACACGGAAGGAGCACGGCCGATGACCGCACTGGCGAGAAGGGATTTGCTGCGGGGCGACCTGCGGGGGCGGCGAGCGCCGCCGCGGCCGCCGTGGGCGCTGCCGGAGGCGGTCTTCGCCGAGCGCTGCGACGGCTGCCGCGCCTGCGTCGAGGCCTGCCCGGAAGGGATCCTGGCGGCAGGCTGGTCCGGTGTGCCCCACGTCGATTTCTCGCGCGGAGAGTGCACCTTCTGCGCCGCGTGCGCCCGTATCTGCCCCCGGGGGGCGCTCGACCCGCGCCTGCCACGGCCGTGGGCCTTGCGCGCGCGGGTCAGCGAGGCCTGCCTCGCCCGGCGGGGGGTGGCGTGCGGGGCCTGCGTGGACGCCTGCGGGCCGCTCGCCATCGCCCTGCGCCCGGCGCCGGGCGGCATCGCACAACCCGAGGTGGACATGCATGCCTGCACGGGATGCGGGGCCTGCGTGGCGCCATGCCCCGCGGGCGCGATCGAGGTGCGCGAGCTCGCGGAGGAGGTGAAGGCATGAACATTTGCGGCGTGCTGGTGCGCGCGCGGCCCGAGCGTCTGGAGGAGGTGGCGCGGGCGCTTGAGGCCATGCCCGGCGTGGAGGTCCACGCGACGACAACGGACGGGCGCATCGTCGTCACCCTGGAGCGCGACGGCCGCGCGGGTGTGGCCGATGCGCTCAGCGAGATGCACAACGTCGAGGGCGTGCTGACGGCCGCCCTCGTCTACGAGCACAGCGAGACCGGAACCGAGACGGAGGCCGAGCCATGCGACTGACCAGGCGCGAGTTCATCAAGGCCAACGCCGCCGCGGCCACCGCCGCCGCGGCGGGGATCACGCTTCCGGGCACGCGCGAGGCGCTCGCCGGGCACGGGGCCCGCATCCGGTGGGACAAGGCCCCCTGCCGCTTCTGCGGCACCGGCTGCGGCGTGCTGGTGGGTGTCAAGGACGGGCGCGTGGTCGCCACCCAAGGCGACCCGGACGCGCCGGTCAACCGCGGCCTCAACTGCATCAAGGGCTACTTCCTCTCCAAGATCCTGTACGGCAAGGACCGCCTGACGACGCCGCTGCTGCGCATGAGGAACGGGCGCTACGACAAGAACGGCGAGTTCACGCCGATCACCTGGGAGCAGGCCTTCCGGATCATGGCCGAGAAGTTCAAGGAGGCCATCCGCACCAAGGGGCCGACCTCCGTCGGCATGTTCGGCTCGGGCCAGTGGACCGTGTGGGAAGGCTACGCGGCGGTCAAGCTCATGAAGGCGGGCTTCCGCTCCAACAACATCGACCCGAACGCGCGCCACTGCATGGCCTCGGCGGTGGCCGCCTTCATGCGCACCTTCGGCATCGACGAGCCCATGGGCTGCTACGACGACATCGAGCACGCCGACGCCTTCGTGCTGTGGGGCTCGAACATGTCCGAGATGCATCCCATCCTGTGGTCGCGCGTGACCGACCGTCGCCTGAGCGCGGATCACGTGCGCGTGGCGGTGCTCTCCACCTTCCGCAACCGCAACTTCGATCTCGCCGACCTCGGCATCGTCTTCAAGCCGCACACGGATCTGGCGATCCTCAACTACATCGCCAACCACATCATCCAGAGCGGACGGGTCAACGAGGACTTCGTGCGCAACCACGTCAACTTCCGCGTCGGCGTGACCGACATCGGCTACGGGCTGCGGCCCGAGGATCCGCGCCAGCGGCGCGCGAAGAACGCCAAGAAGCCGGGCGCATCCAAGCCCATGACCTTCGAGGAGTACGCGCGCTTCGTCTCCGAGTACACGCTGGAGAAGGTCTCGCGGATGTCGGGCGTGCCCAAGAAGGATCTCGAGGCGCTGGCCGAGATCTACGCGGACCCGCAGACGAAGGTGGTCTCCTTCTGGACCATGGGCTTCAACCAGCACACCCGCGGCACCTGGGTGAACCACCTCGTCTACAACGTGCACCTGCTGACGGGCAAGATCGCCGAGCCCGGCAACGGCCCCTTCTCGCTCACGGGCCAGCCCTCCGCCTGCGGCACGGCGCGCGAGGTGGGCACCTTCGCGCACCGGCTGCCGGCCGACATGGTGGTCATGAAGAAGAAGCACCGCGAGGTCGCCGAGCGCATCTGGAAGCTGCCGGAGGGCACCATCCCGGCCAAGCCCGGCTACCACGCGGTGCTGCAGAACCGCATGCTCAAGGACGGCAAGCTCAACGTCTACTGGGTGATGTGCAACAACAACATGCAGGCCGCGGCCAACATGAACAACGAGGCCTGGCCCGGCTACCGCAACCCCGAGAACTTCATCATCGTCTCGGATCCCTACCCGACGGTCACGGCCATGGCCGCCGACCTCATCCTCCCGACCGCCATGTGGGTGGAGAAGGAGGGCGCCTACGGCAACGCCGAGCGCCGCACGCAGTTCTGGCGCCAGCAGGTCAAGGCGCCGGGCGAGGCGCGCTCGGACCTGTGGCAGATCGTCGAGTTCTCCAAGCACTTCAAGGTCGAGGAGGTGTGGCCCGAGGAGCTGCTCGCCAAGAAGCCCGAATACCGCGGGAAGACCCTGTACGAGATCCTCTTCCGCAACGGGCAGGTGGACCGCTATCCGCTGAGCGAGATCCAGGAGGGCTTCCCCAACGACGAGGCCGAGCACTTCGGCTTCTACATCCAGAAGGGGCTCTTCGAGGAGTACCGCCAGTTCGGGCTCAACAAGGGCCATGATCTCGCGCCCTTCGAGATGTACCACAAGGCCCGCGGCCTGCGCTGGCCGGTGGTCGACGGCAAGGAGACGCTGTGGCGCTACCGCGAGGGCTACGACCCCTACGTGAAGAAGGGCGAGGGGGTCCGCTTCTACGGCAAGCCGGACGGGCGCGCGGTGATCTACGCCGTGCCCTACGAGCCGCCGGCCGAGATCCCGGACGCCGAGTACGACCTGTGGCTCGTCACCGGACGCGTGCTCGAGCACTGGCACTCGGGCTCCATGACCCGGCGCGTGCCCGAGCTCTATCGGGCCTTCCCGGACGCGGTGCTCTTCATGCACCCCGACGACGCGCGCGAGCGCGGGCTGCGCCGGGGCATGGCGGCGCGCATCCGCACGCGCCGCGGCGAGATCACGGCGCGCGTGGAGACGCGCGGCCGCAACCGTCCCCCGCGCGGGGTGATCTTCATCCCATGGTTCGACGCGAGCCGGCTGGTCAACAAGCTCACGCTGGATGCGACCTGTCCCATCTCCAAGGAGACGGACTTCAAGAAGTGCGCCGCGCGCGTCGAGCGCCTGCGGGAGGTCTGACGCGGGGCGGTATCGATGGGGCGCGCGGGGGCACAGCGCGGCTATGGTGGGCGGCGCCGCTTTCTCAAGGACGCGGCGCGGCTCGCGGCCGCCGCCGGACTGGCGGGGCTGGCGCTGGCCGGGCACGGGCGCACCGTGCAGGCGCGTCCGGCGCAGGCCCTGCGTCCCCCCGGCGCCCTGCCCGAGCGCGACTTCCTCGGCGCCTGCCTGCGCTGCGGCCTGTGCGTGCGCGCCTGCCCCTACGACACCCTGCGGCTGGCGACCGCCATCGGCCCGGTGGCGCCGGGCACGCCCTATTTCGTGGCGCGCGAGGTCCCGTGCGAGATGTGCGAGGACATCCCGTGCGTGGCCGCCTGCCCCAGCGGGGCGCTCGATCCGGGCCTGCGGGACATCGACGAGGCGCGCATGGGGGTGGCGGTCCTGGTCGATCACGAGAGCTGCCTCAACTGGCGGGGGCTGCGCTGTGACGTGTGCTACCGCGTCTGCCCCCTGATCGACGAGGCCATCACCCTGGAGCCGCAGCGCAACCGCCGCACCGGGCGGCACACGGTCTTCATTCCCACGGTGCGCGCGGACCGCTGCACCGGCTGCGGCAAGTGCGAGCACGCTTGCGTGCTCGAGGATGCGGCCATCAAGGTCCTGCCCGAACGCCTCGCACGCGGACGCCTCGGGCGCCACTACCGCCTCGGGTGGGAGGAGAAGGCGAAGGCGGGCGGGCCGCTGGTGCCGGGCCTCGTCGACCTGCCGGACCGCCTGCCGGAGGGGCGGCCATGAGGCGCATCCCGGGCAGGGCGGCGGCGGCGCGGCGGGGCTGGCTCTCGGCCCACAAGTGGCTGCTGGCCCGCCGCGCCAGCCAGGCCGCGGTCTTCGGGCTCTTCCTGCTGGGGCCTCTGGCGGGGGTGTGGATCCTGCGCGGCAACCTGTCCTCGAGCCTCGTGCTCGACACCATTCCGCTCACCGATCCCTTCCTGCTGCTGCAGACGCTGCTCGCGGGCCATGCGCCCGAGCTCACGGCGCTCGCCGGCGGGGCCCTCGTCCTCGCGGGCTATCTCGTGGTTGGCGGGCGCGCCTACTGCGCCTGGGTCTGCCCGCTGAATCCGGTCACGGACCTGGCCGCCTGGCTGCGGCGGCGCCTCGGCATCGGTGGCGGAGGGCGGATCGATCCGCGCCTGCGCTGGGCCCTGCTCGCGGTGGCCTTCGGGGGGGCCGCGCTCACGGGCACGGCGCTGTGGGAGCTCGTCAACCCGGTCTCGATCGTGCAGCGGGGCATCGTCTTTCTCCTCGCCCCTGCGGCGTGGGTGGCGCTCGCGGTCTTCCTGTTCGACCTGCTGGTGGTGCCGCGCGGCTGGTGCGGGCGGCTCTGCCCCGCCGGGGCCTTCTGGGGCGTGGTGGGCCAGGCGGCGCTGCTGCGCGTGACCGCGCCGCGGCGCGAGCGCTGCGACCGGTGCATGGACTGCTACGCCGCCTGCCCCGAGCCGCAGGTGCTTCGCCCAGCGCTGGAGGGGGCCGGCGCGCCCCTCGTGGCCTCCGGAATGTGCACCAACTGCGGGCGCTGCATCGACGTCTGCCCGCAGGACGTCTTCCGCTTCGGAACCCGGTTTCACGGCAAGACCATGACCGCCGGCCTGCCCGGCGGACGGGAGGAGACGACATGAAGAAGACGGCCATCGTCGGCGTGGTGCTGGCCCTGGGAGCGGCCGTGGCGGCCCCTGCCCTGCACGGCCAGTCGGGCAACGGGTCCAACGGCAACGGCGTGGTCTCGCTGCGCGGCCAGGCGGCCATCGACGAGACCACCCGTCCGCCGGAGCTCAAGCGGTGGCAGCGCGACCGCGGGCCGATGCCGCGCGACCACGTGGGGCAGCCGCCGCTCATCCCGCACTCCATCAAGGGCTACAAGATCAACCTCAAGTTCAACAAGTGCCTGACCTGCCATTCCTGGGCCAATGCCAGCGAGGCGGACGCGCCCCGGGTGAGCGTCACCCACTTCAAGGACCGGGAGGGCAACGTGCTCGGCAACGTCGCGCCGGGCCGCTACTTCTGCACCCAGTGCCACGTGCCGCAGGTGGACGCCCCGCCGCTCGTCGAGAACACCTTCAAGCCACTTCCGACCATCCGTCAGGGGCACTGATCGGGCGCGAAAGGGGGCGATCATGAGCAATGCAGGAGCGGACAGGCCCGGACTCGTCGCGCGCATGTGGCGCGGCCTGCGCACCCCCTGCGGGCGCTGGTCGGTGGGCGGCGTGCTGGCGGCGAGCTTCGTCGGCGGCATCGTCTTCTGGGGCGGGTTCAACACCGCCATGGAGGCCACCAACCGGGAGGAGTTCTGCATCTCCTGCCACGAGATGCGGGAGTTCGTCTACGAGGAGTACAAGGACACCATCCACTACAGCAACCGCACGGGCGTGCGCGCCACCTGCCCCGACTGCCACGTGCCCAAGGAGTGGGTCTACAAGTTCATCCGCAAGATCCAGGCCACCAACGAGCTCTTCCACAAGGTGATGGGCTCGATCTCGACGCGCGAGAAGTTCGAGGCCAAGCGCCTCGAGCTCGCCCGCCACGTGTGGGAGTCGATGAAGAAGACGGACTCGCGGGAGTGCCGCAACTGCCACGAGTTCGAGTCCATGGACTTCACCGAGCAGCAGCGGCGTGCCGTGCGTCAGCACATCAAGGGCCTGGAGGGCGGCAAGACCTGCATCGACTGCCACAAGGGCATCGCCCACTCGCTGCCGGATCTGCGCGAGGTGGACGCGAGCGCCACGGCGGGCTGATGCGCCCCGGCCGCCCGCGGCGCGGGTGAGGCAGCCGGACGGCTCCGTGTGACGGGGGCGCCCGTGTGACCGTGTCGGCGGCCGGCCCTGAGGCGTCTTCTCCCGCGCGCCCCACGGCGGCGCGCCTCCGGGAAGCGCATGGGGCGTCTGGTCCCGCGAGGCGCGGCCTGCGGGGTAGAATGGGCCCGGGCCCGCGAGGAGGTAGCGCGCATGCTGGAGCGCCTGCGAAGGCTGCTCGAGGGACGGCTGCGGCCGGCCCTCGAGGCGCCGGAACGTGCCGACGAGCAGGCCCTGCGGCTGGCGGCGGCCGCGCTGCTGGTGGAGGTGGCGCGGGCCGACTACGACGTGGACCCGGGCGAGCTGGAGACCGTCGAGGACGCGGTGCGCGAGGCCTTCGGCCTCGACGCCGAGAGCGCCGAGGCGCTGGTGGCGATGGCGCGCGCCGAGGCCGAGGACGCCGTCTCGCTCCACCAGTTCACCAGCGAGATCAACCGCCGCTTCGACCCGGCGGCCAAGCGCCGCCTGGTGGAGCTGCTCTGGCGCGTGGCCTTCTCCGACGGGCGTCTCGACCGCTACGAGGAGCACCTCATCCGCCGCGTCGCCGACCTGCTGCACCTGCCCCACCGCGACTTCATCCGCGCCAAGCTGCGGGCCCAGGGTGAGGGGACCTGAACGCGCAGCCGGCGGCATGCGCGCGTGCGGCCGGGCGCGGGCGCCGGCGGGACCGGAAAGAAAAAGGCGCGGCCCCCGGACCGCGCCCTCCCCGTGCCGCCCGTGGCGGAGCTCAGATCATGTCCTTCAGCCCCTTGAGCGGCTGCACCTTGACCACCCGCCGGGCAGGCTTGGCCTTGATCATGATCTCCTCGCCCGTGAACGGGTTGATGCCCTTGCGGGCCTTGGTGGCCGGCTTCTTGACGACCTTGATCTTCATGAGGCCGGGGACGGTGAAGACGCCGGGTCCGCGCTTGAGCTCGCGCTTGATCATCACCGCCAGCGCCTCGAAGACCGCCCCCACCTCCTTCTTGGTGAGGCCGGTCTGCTCGGCGATGAAGCCGTGGATCTCGGACTTGGTGGCCGGCTTGGCCGCCTTGGCGGCCGCCTTCTTCTTGGTGGCGGTCTTGCGTGTGGCTTTCTTCTTCGTGGCCATGCTGACTCCTTGTGAGCGCTCCAGTGGCAGGTCCACCCGGCGCTAAGATTAGCACATGATCCGAGGCGCGGAACGCTTTCGCAGGGCGATGATGCTGCCGGACGCGCGCGCATGAGCGGAGGCGGCATGCTCGCCGCCTTCACCGTCGGCCTGCTCGGCGGTGTGCACTGCGCCGGCATGTGCGGCGGCATCGCCGGCGCGCTCGCCCTGGGGCTCGCGCCGGAGGCGCGCGCGCGCCGCGGGCGCCTGCTGCTCCTGCTCGCGGCCTACAACCTCGGCCGCATCGCCGCCTACACGCTCGCCGGCGCCGCCGCGGGCCTGCTCGGCATGCTCGCCGCCGATCTCGTGCCGGTGCACGGGGTGCGCACGGCGCTGGCGCTGGCCGCCGCCGGGCTGGTGATCGCGCTGGGGCTCCATCTGGGCGGGTGGTGGCACGGGGTGCAGCGCATCGAGCGGCTCGGCGGGCGCCTGTGGGCGCGCGTGCGCCCGCGCATGGCGCGGCTCCTGCCCGTGCGCGGCCTGCCGGCGGCCTTCGCCCTCGGGCTGCTGTGGGGCGGCATCCCCTGCGGGCTGGTCTACACGGTGCTGGCCTGGGCGCTGGCGAGCGCCGACCCGGTGGCCGGCGCCGCCCTCATGGCCGCCTTCGGCGCCGGGACGCTCCCCAACCTGCTCGCGATCGGGGCGGCCGCGGGCTGGTCTGCCCGCCTGCTGCGCCGGCGCGCGGTGCGCACGCTCGCGGGCCTTGCCGTGACGGCCTGGGGGATGTGGATGGGCTGGTCGGCGCTCGCGCTCAGCCCGCGCTGAGGCCCTCGGCGCCGGCGTCGAGCGGCGCCGGCAGCGGCCGCCCGAGGTGGTAGCCCTGCGCCATCTCCACGCCCAGGGACTCGAGCACGGCGAGCGTCTCCTCGTCCTCGACGAACTCCGCCACCGTGCCGATGCCGAGGCCGCGGGCGAGCTCGGCCATGGTGTGCACGAAGAGGCGGTCGACGGCGTCGCTGCGCACGCGGCGCACGAAGCTGCCGTCGATCTTGACATGATCCACCGGGATGTGGCGCAGGTAGTGGAAGGAGGAGAAGCCGGTGCCGAAGTCGTCGAGGGCGAAGCGGCAGCCGAGCCCCCGCAGCGCGTGCACGAAGGACTGCGCCTGCGCCATGCTCTCCACCGCCGCCGTCTCCGTGACCTCGAAGACCACGCGCGCGGGGTCGCCCGCATGGCGCTCCAGGGCTTCGCGGATGGCCGCGAGCATGGCCTGGTTGCCGAGATGGCGGCCCGAGAGGTTGATGGCGAGCGTCACGTCGCGGCCCTCGGCGAGCCAGCGCGCCTGCGCGCGCAGGGCCCGGTCCACCACCCACTGGTCGATTTCGCCGATGAGGCCGAAGCGCTCGGCCACGTCGAGGAAGGCCGCTGGCGGGATGAGCCTGCCCTCCTCGTCGCGCAGCCGCAGGAGCACCTCGTAGTGCGCCACCTCGCGGCGCGGGCGCAGGCGGAAGACCGGCTGGTAGTGGAGCACGAACTCGTCGTTGGCGAGCGCGCGCCGCAGGCGCGTCTCCCAGTGCAGCCGCCCGTGCATGCGGGCGAGCCGCGGGTCCTCGGGGTCGAAGACCTCGTAGCGGTTGCGGCCGCGCTCCTTGGCCGCGTACATGGCCATGTCGGCGCGCGCCAGCAGATCGCTGGCGCGCTCGCCGTGGAGCGGGAAGGCCACGATGCCGATGCTGGCGCCGACCGCGGGCTCCGACCCGTCCCCGGGGCGCAGCGCCGCCAGGAGGCCGCGGGCGACCTTGCAGGCGTCCTCGAGACCGGTCTCGGGCAGGATGACGCCGAACTCGTCGCCGCCGAGGCGCCCGAGCACATCCGTGCGGCGCAGCGCCGCGGCGAGGCGCCGGGCGGTGGCCAGCAGCAGGCGGTCGCCCGACTGGTGGCCGAAGGTGTCGTTGACGTACTTGAACTGGTCGAGGTCCATGTAGAGCAGCGCGCCCTCTCGGCCGTGGCGGCGCGCGAGCGCCACGTGGCGCTCCAGCTCCTCCTGGAAGCGGCGTCGGTTGAGGAGGCCCGTCAGAGGGTCGTGGTCGGCGAGGAAGGCGAGGCGCTCCTCGGCGCGCTTGCTCTCGCTCACGTCGAGGCGCAGGCCGCGGAGCAGCGGCTCGCCGGCGGCGTCGCGCTCGGCGGCGACGATGTCGCGCACCCAGATGCAGCGCCCGTCGGTGCGCAGCATGCGGTAGTCGATCGTGGCCACGGTGCCGAGCGCCGGCAGGCCGCGCAGGCGCTCGCGCACCCGCTTGAGGTCCTCGGGATGGACGTGGCGCTCGAGGAAGTCCGGGGCGCGCCAGGCCTCCGCGGGGCAGCCGAGCAGCTCCTCGGCCGGCCCGCTCACGTGGGTGATCGTGAGGGTGCGCGGGCAGGCCTCCCAGAGCACGGCGCCGATGCGCTCGAGCAGGGCGCGGTAGCGGTGGTTGGAGCGCGCGAGCTCGGCGCGCTCGCGCTCGAGGGTGCGCAGGCTCTCCTGCAGGTGCGCGGCGAGGGCGTCGAATGCGCCAGCCACCTCCGCGATCTCGTCGTCCCCGGCGAGGCGGATGCGGTGGTCGAGCTCCCCGCGGCGCAGGGCCTCGGCGCCCTCGCGCAGCCGCCGCAGCCCGCGGGTCAGGAACAGCCCGAGCAGCACCGTGGCGAGGACGGACAGGGCGAGCTCGGTGGCGGCGATGCTCGTGTTCTGCAGGCGGGTGGCGCGCGTCAGCGCCTCGACCTGGGCGATGGAGTAGCCGGCGCGCAGCGTCCCGAGGGGCTCGCCGGACAGCTCGATCCGGCGGGCGACGTCGTAGACGCCGTCGCGGCGCGCGTCGGCGTAGACGCGGTCCGGGGGCGGCAGCGGCTCGGGGACGCGGCCGAGGCCCGCCACGCGGCGCCCGTCGCGGTCGAGGACCACGGCGTAGACCAGGTCGCGCTTGGGCGCGAGCAGGTGGAGGGCGTCGAGCACGCCGGCGCGGTCCTCGGCGGCCAGCCCGGGGGCGACGAGGGCGGCGAGCAGCAGGCTCTCCTCGCGCGTGGCGCGCTCGAGCAGCTCGGCGTGGCTCGAGCTGATCAGGCGCACGCTGTTCCACACCAGCACCGTCAGCATGACGGCCTCGATGAGCACCACGCCCAGGATGAGGC
>WFOW01000275.1 GCA_015487895.1 Gammaproteobacteria bacterium
ACCAAGGTGGGCACCACCGCCGATCCCAACGGCCTCGCCACGCCCGCGGTGGCCGACCTCGACGGCAACGGCACGGCCGACCGCATCTACGCCGGCGACCTGTTCGGGAACATGTGGGTCTTCGACGTCAGCGGGAGCAACGAGGCGACCTGGGGCTCCGCCTACAATGTCGGGGGCAATCCCGCACCCCTGTTCGTGGCGCAGGACGCCTCGGGCACCGCGCAGCCCATCACCTCCAAGCCCTTCCTGCTGCGCAACCCGGACGTGGAGACGAACGCCTCCAACGATCCCAACATCCTGGTGCTCTTCGGAACCGGGCAGTACCTCACGGAGACGGACAAGACGACGACCGACACGCAGACCTTCTACGCGGTCTGGGACTCGGGCACGAAGGGGCTGACGCGCACGAGCCTCGTGCAGCAGGAGATCACCGAGTTCAGCGTCACGACGGGCGGCGGCACGAAGACGGTCCGCACGCTCACCAGCAACCCGGTGGACTATCTCGCGGGTAACTACGGCTGGTACGTGGACCTGCTCGAGAACGGCACCGTGCAGCAGGGCGAGCGCGTGGTGACCTCGCCCACGGTGATCGGGGAGCTGGTGTTCTTCAACACCCTGATCCCGGACACGAGGCCCTGCGCCTACGGCGGCACCGGCTGGCTCATGTCTGCGGACGCCACCACCGGCGCGAACCCGACCGAGGCGGCCTTCGACCTCAACGCGGACGGCATCGTCTCGTCCGCGGACCTCGTCACCCTTCCGGGCGGCGGATCGGCGCCGGCCGCCGGCGAGAAGTTCGGCAAGGGCATCCCCATGGAGTCGCGCTTCCTGGCCGACAACCAGTACACGACCTCGAGCGAGGGCACCGTGGTGCAGCGCAAGATCAGCGCGCCCGGCGTCGGCAACACCGGACGGCTCTCCTGGCGGCAGCTCTGCCGCACCAGCGACAGCGAGTGCTAGCGATGCGCAATCGTGGCTTCACGCTCATCGAGCTCATGGTCGTGGTCGTGATCGTGGCGATCCTGATCGGCATCGCCTATCCGGCCTATGTGGACCAGATGCGCAAGGCCCGCCGCAGCGAGGGCAAGGCCCTGCTGATGGAGCTCATGTCCGCCCAGGAGCGCCACTACACCGAGAACGGAACCTATACGATCGACTTCACCCAGCTCGGCTACAGCAGCGCCAGCGTCACGTCGGATGGCGGCTGGTACAAGGTGACGGCCGGGCAGTGCGGCTCCGACGCGCTGACCCTGTGCGTGAAGCTGAGCGCGGCGCCGCAGGGCGCGCAGGCGAGCGACTCCTGCGGCACGCTGACGCTCGACAGCCGCGGCAACAAGAGCCCGTCCACGGCGGGCTGCTGGGACTGATCCGCCCTCAGGCGCGGAGCGCCGGGGGCAGGCTGAAGCGCACGGACTCGGCGGGGCCCTCGAGCTCGGCGACGCGCGTCGCGCCGCGCGCGCGCAGCCACGTCACCACCTCCTCCACCAGGTGCTCGGGCGCCGAGGCGCCCGCCGTCACGCCCACGCGCGCCACGCCCTCGAGCCACGCCGGGTCGATCTGCGAGGCGTCGTCGACGAGGTGCGCGCGCGCGCCGTGCGCGGCGGCGATCTCGCGCAGGCGGTTGGAGTTGGAGCTGTTGGGCGAGCCCACCACGAGCACCAGCCCGCAGGCGGCGGCCAGGCGCTTGACTGCGTCCTGGCGGTTCTGCGTGGCGTAGCAGATGTCGTCCCTGCGCGGGCCCTGGATGGCCGGGAAGCGCCGCCGCAGGACGGCGACGATGCGGCGGGTGTCGTCCACCGAGAGCGTGGTCTGGGTGACGTAGGCGAGGCGCTGCGGGTCGCGCGGGGCGAGGCGCTCGGCGTCTTCCTCGTCCTCGACCAGGTGGATGGCGCCGCCGGGCGCGGCCTCGGCCTCGTACTGGCCGATGGTGCCCTCGACCTCGGGGTGGCCGGCATGGCCGATGAGCACCACCTCGCGCCCCTCGCGCGCGTGGCGGCGCACCTCGCCGTGCACCTTGGTCACCAGCGGACAGGTGGCGTCCAGCACCGTCAGGCCGCGTGCGGCGGCCTCGTCCTGCACGCGCCTCGGCACGCCGTGGGCGCTGAAGACGACCACGGCCTCCTCCGGGACCTCGTCGAGCTCCTCGACGAAGACCGCTCCGCGCCGGCGCAGGTCCTCGACCACGTGGCGGTTGTGGACGACCTCGTGGCGCACGTAGACGGGCGGCCCGTAGCGCGCCAGCGCGCGCTCGACGATCTCGATGGCGCGGTCGACGCCGGCGCAGAATCCGCGCGGACGGGCGAGCAGCACCTCCATCTCAGCCCTCCTCCCCCGCGCGCACCTCGAGCACCTCGACGGTGAGGGCGAGCTCGTGCCCGGCGAGCGGGTGGTTGAAGTCCACCTTCACGCGCTCCTCGCCCACCTCGACGATGGCCCCCGGAATCTCCTCGCCGCCCGGCGTCGCGAAGCCCACGACGAGCCCCGGCTCGAGCGCCATGTCCGGCGGGAAGTCCGCGCGCGGCAGCTCGTGCACGTAGCCCTCGACGCGGTAGCCGAAGGCCTGCTCGGGACCGACGCGCAGCGTCCTGCGCTCGCCGCCCGCGAGCCCCATCAGCACCTGCTCGAGGCCCTCGACCAGCGTGCCGTCGCCCACGGTGAACTCGAGCGGCTCGCCGCCGAAGCTCGAGTCGGCGACGGTGCCGTCCTCGAGGCGGATCTCGTAGTGCATGCGCACGCGCGCGCCGGGCGCGATGCGGGCCCCGCCGTCAGCCATGAAGCGCCTCCTTCCCCGGACCGCCCGCGTCGTGACGGCCGCCCCGTGCCGGGAATCCGGTGCGTCCCGCCCGCGACCGGGGCCCGCGGGCCCGCCACGCACCGGTCCTGATGCCATCCATGCGCCCATTATGGCCCAACGGCGCTGCCGCAGGCGCATTCCTGCACGCAGCTCAGGGACGTTCCGGCTGCCGCCACGCGCTCCACAGCAGCGCGGCGACGCCGAGGGTGAGGGCGCTGTCGGCGAGGTTGAAGGCCGGCCAGTGCCAGCCGCAGCAGTGGAGGTCGATGAAGTCGGCCACCCCGGGGCGGGCGATGCGGTCGACGGCGTTGCCGAGCGCGCCGCCGACCACCAGCGTGATGCCGGCCGCAGCCAGGCGCTCGTCGCGGCGCAGGCGGCGCAGCCACAGCGTGAGCCCCACGCTCACCCCCAGCGCGAGCGCCAGGAACAGCCAGCGCTGCCACCCGCCCGCATCGGCGAGGAAGCTGAAGGCCGCGCCCGTGTTGTAGGTGAGCACCAGGTCGAGGAAGGGGAGCACCTCGATCGGCGCGCGCGGCGCGATCCAGCGCTCGGCCGCGAGCTTGGCGGCCTGGTCGAGGACCAGCACCGCCGCCGCGAGCCACAGCCATCTCAGCATGGGTGTCCCGCCTCCCCGGCCCGCGCGGCTAGACGTGGCGCCGGTCCTCGCCGGGGCCCTCGACGTTGGTCACGCAGCGGCCGCAGAGCTCCGGATGCCCGGGGTGGCTGCCCACGTCCGGGCGACGGTGCCAGCAGCGCACGCACTTCGGGTGCGGCGAGGGCCGCACCACGAGCCACAGCTCGTCGTGCGTGGCGAGCTCGTGGCGGACAGACTCGGGCGGGGCCTCGGTCTCGCGCGCGAGCCGCGCGTCCGAGACGATGAGCAGGAAGCGCAGCTCGTCGCCGAGGCGCGCGAGCGCCTGGTGCAGCTCGGCGCCGGCGTAGATCTCGACCTCGGCGTCCAGCGAGCCGCCGATGGCGCCGGCCGCGCGCGCCTGCTCGAGCGCCTTGTTCACCACCTCGCGCACGCCGAGGATGCGCGCCCAGGCCTCGCCGTCGAGCCCGTCGCCGCCATCCAGCGGCACCTCCGGGAGCGCGTGCCAGGTCGAGAGGAACACCGACTCCTCGCGTGCGCCGCGCATGTGGCCCCAGATCTCGTCGGCGGTGAAGCTGAGGATGGGCGCCATCCAGCGCACCATGGCCTCGAGGATGTGCTGCATGGCGGTCTGCCCCGAGCGGCGCCCGCGGCTCGCGCGCGGCATGGTGTAGAGCCGGTCCTTGAGCACGTCG
>WFOW01000276.1 GCA_015487895.1 Gammaproteobacteria bacterium
CCCCTCCCTCCCCATGGAGGACATGCCCCTCTGGCTCAAGGTGACCACGGCCCTGTTCCTGGGCTTCATGGCCTGGCGGCTGTGGCCCGTGGCGCGCCACTGGAGCAAGGAGGGGCCGAAGGGGTCCGCCGACGACTGGCGCGCGGCGATCGTGCCGCTCGCGCTGGTCGTCCTGCTCATCGCCCTGCTGGTCGCCTGGCTGCGGGGGCAGTGACCGGATCCGGCGGATCGGGCGCCAGAAATCAGCCTTCTGCGAAGGCCGATTTCGGGCGCTTTTAGCCTTTCGGGAAGGCTAAAAGCGCGCCGGGGCCGGGCTCAGGGCTCCGTGCGGGAGCCGCCGCGCAGCGCGCCGCGGCGGTCCAGCAGGCGTCCGGAGACGCGGCGCCGGTAGTCCGCCCGCGCGCCCCGCAGGCCGATGAGGAGCCAGACGCCGAGGGCCGGCACCAGCAGCCAGGCGAGCGCGTGCCCCGTGGCCAGCGCGGCGGCGGCGGCGAGGAAGAGCGGCAGCGCGAGCAGCGCCCCGCGCAGGCCGTGGCGCAGCAGGAGCACCCCGAAGGCCGCGGCGCGCAGCCCCCGCTGGCGGCGCGAGCGGTAGCTCGCCTCGAAGACCGCCCGCCGCAGGGCCGCAGCGGGGTCCTCGCGCCGCGCGCCGCCCGCCTCCGCGCCCCCGTGCCCCGCGTCCCGGGACATGACGGCCGCGCCGCCCCTCAGTGCGTGCGCTCCAGCACGCCGACCTGGGGCATCCGGGCCAGCCCCACCTCGCGCGCGTGCTCCTGGAAGCCCGGGTTCTTCCAGAAGAAGGCGCCGGGCATGGTGGTCGGGATCACGAGCACGTAGAACAGGGCGCGGCCGACGAGCTCGACGAGGGCCGCGAGCAGGAAGGCGCCCAGCCAGCCGGCGGCGCCCGCCGTCCCGCCTGGCACCTGCCACGCGAGCACTGCCACCAGCACGGCGGTCACGGCGATGCCGGCGTTGCGGGCGATCCAGGTCTTGCCGAAGCGGGTGCGCTGGACCAGGTGGGCGGCGGTGCCGAGCCCGCCCTCGCGGGACATGGCGCGCGCATGGGCCCACAGCCCGAGCGCCTCCAGCGTGAGGCCGGCGAGCACGATGCCGCCGAGCGCGTGCACGGTCCGGGGCGTGAGGCTCGCGGCGCCCGCGGCCGCCGCGAGCGCCCAGGACGCGAGCACGGCGAGCCCGCCGAGGACGAGCGCCGCGCCGTAGAAGGCCGTGAGCACCTGCCAGTGGTTCCAGAAGGGCCGTGCCGGGATGCGGTAGATGCGGTGCATGAACCAGAGCGTGGCGGGCCCGGCCGCGGCGGCGGCCCAGCCGAGCCCCTCGCGCAGGTCAGCGCCCCACCCTGCGGGCAGCAGCGCGCCGAGCTCCGGGAAGATCTCGAGCACGACGTGGCCGCCCATCAGGTTGTAGAAGACCGCCAGGCTCGCCACCTCGCGGCTCACGGGCGACCAGCGCAGGTTGTTGAAGGCCCGGTAGAAGCGGTGCGGGCGCCCCAGGTGCAGCGTCGAGAGCGCGATGGCGAGCGTCTGCAGGGCGAACAGCCCCGCCAGCATGCCGTGGCGCAGCCCCGGGGGGGCGGCGAGGTCGGCGAGGCCGAGGCGCGGGCCGAGGAAGAGCGCGAGGAAGGCCCCGACCACGAGCTGGGTGGCCAGCGTGAAGATCACGAGCGGGTCCTCGCGCGAGCGCAGCCGGCGCAGGCCCCATTCGCGGCGCGTGCCGATCTTGTCGCGGTCCGGGCGCGGGCGGTGCTCGCCGCGTCCCGGCGTCTCGCGCACGTAGCGCACGGGGACCGAGTCGGGCCGGGCCAGCTCGTCCGGCGTGCTCGCCGCCTGCTGGAAGCGGATGTTGGGATGCGTGATCGAGGGGTCCGGGAACCCCGGGATCGCCACCTCGCACTGCACGCGGTTCTCGGGGACGGTCTCGATCACGCCGAAGTCGAGGGCGCCGCCGAGGCAGGCCGCCACGCAGGCCGGCTTGAGGCCCGCCTCGAGGCGGTCGATGCACATGTTGCACTTGTGGACGTGGCCGCGCTCGAGGTCGAGCTGCGGGGCGTTGTAGGGGCAGACCCAGGTGCAGTAGCCGCAGCCGAAGCAGATGTCGGGGTCCTGGAGCACCGCCCCGTACTCGGCGTACTTGGTGTAGGCGCGCGTCGGGCAGCCCTTGAGGCAGACCGGGTTCTCGCAGTGGTTGCACGCCATGGAGATGTTGATGCGCCGGTAGGCGGGCCAGCTCCCGCCCTCGACGTAGCCCACCGAGCGGTAGGCCAGATAGGGCGGCAGGCCGTTCTTCTCGGCGCAGGCGGTCTCGCAGGCGTGGCAGCCGATGCAGTTGTCGGCGTTGAAGTAGAAGCCGTGCTGGCGGTAGCGGTCGGGGTTGTCGCTGCGCGACTCGCGGCCGTTGATGCGCAGCGGCTCGCGCGCGAGCGGATCGTCGGGCCGGGCGAGCTCCACGGGCGCGCCCCAGCGGGTGCGCTCCGGGGCGGGCCGCCGCGGCAGGCGCGCGTAGTCGGGCTCGTCGGGACGTGGCTGCTGCATGGCGTCCTCAGTAGGCGCGCGCGGCGAGGTTGCGCCGCGCCGCCGCCTGCTGATCGGGGGCGGGCTCGACGCGCACCGCGCACTGCTTGTAGGCGGGCTGGCGCGAGTGGGGGTCGAGCAGCCCGAGCGTCAGGCGGTTGACGCAGTCGTGGAAGTGGAAGGGGATGAAGACCATGTTGCGCGGCACGCGATGGGTGAGCTGCACCAGCACCACGGCGTCGCCGCGGCGCGAGGTCACCCGCGCGTAGCTCATGTGCTCGATGCCGAGCTCGCGCGCCGCGTCCGGGTTCATCTCCATGTAGGGCGTCGGGCTGAAGCGGTTGAGGTTGCCGATCTTGCCCGTGCGGGTGCGCGTGTGGAAGTGCTCGACCACGCGCCCGGTGTTGAGCCAGAAGGGATACTCCTCGTCCGGCCGCTCGTTGTTGTCCTCGAAGGGGAGCGGGATCAGGCGCGCCTTGCCGTCCGGGTGCTGGAAGCGCCCGTCCGTGTAGAGGCGCGGGCTGCCCTTCTCCTGCCCCTCGGGACAGGGCCACTGGATCCCGCGCTGGGCCTCGATCTTCTCGTAGTCCATGCCCGAGATGTCGACGAGGCGGCCCTTCGAGAGCTGCTTCATCTCCTCGAAGACCTGGCGCGGGGTCTCGGGAAAGCGCATGCGCCGGCCCTGCTCGAAGCGGCGGGCGATCTGGTTGAAGATCCACAGGTCCGGCTTCGACTCGCCGTAGGGCGGGCAGACGTTGCGGATCAGGTTCACCCGCCGCTCGGTGTTGGTGAAGACGCCCTCCTTCTCCGCCCACAGCGCGGCGGGCAGGTAGACGTGGCTGTACTGGTTGGTCTCCACGTCCTCGTAGGCGTCCTGCACCACCAGGAACTCGAGCTTCTCGAGCGTGCGGCGGATGCGCTCGGTGTTGGGCATGGAGGTCATGGGGTTGGTGGCGATCAGCCACAGGCCCTTGACGCGGCCCGTCTCGATGGCGCGGAAGATGTCCGTCATGAACATGCCGCGCCTCTTGGGGAAGAACTCCGGGTCCACGCCCCAGAAGCGCGCGATCTCCTCGCGGTGCTCGGGGTTCTCGAGCAGGCGGTAGCCCGGCAGGCCCGAGCAGGAGGACCATTCGCGCGTGCCCATGGCGTTGCACTGCCCCGTGATGGACAGCGGGCTGCCGCCGGGCTTGCCGACGTTGCCCGTCAGCAGGCACAGGTTGTTGATGGCCACCACGCCGTCGGAGCCGTGCGTGGACTGGTTGATGCCCATGGTCCAGATCACCATGGCGGACTCGGCCTGCCCGAAGGTGCGGGCGACGTGGCGGATGGTGTCGGCGTCGATGCCGGTGATGCGCGCGGCGCGGTCCGGGTCCCAGCGCTCGACCTCGGCGGCGAAGTCCTCGAAGCCGGTGGTATGGCGGCGCACGTAGTCCATGTCCGCGAGCCCTTCCTTGAGGATCACGTGCGCGAGCGCGTTGAACAGCACCACGTCCGTGCCCGGCTCGATGGCCAGGTGCACGTCGGCCTGCTGGGCGAGCATGGTCACGCGCGGGTCGACCACGATCAGGGGAAAGCCGCGGCGCTCGCGCGCCTCGCGCAGGCGCCAGTAGATGACGGGGTGCTGCTCCGGCAGGTTGGAGCCGACGGCGATGAGGCAGCCCGTGTGCTCGAAGTCCTCGTAGCAGCCGGGCGGGCCGTCGGAGCCGAAGGAGCGCTTGTAGCCCGAGACGGCCGAGGACATGCACAGCGTGGTGTTGCCGTCGTAGTTGTTGGTGCCGATGACGCCGCGGGCGAGCTTGCCGAGGGTGTAGAACTCCTCGGTCATGATCTGGCCGGTGGAGAGGATGGCGAAGGCGTCGCGCCCGTAGCGCGCCTGGATGCGCTTGATCTCCTCGGCCACGCGGTCGAGCGCCTCGTCCCAGGAGACGCGCCGGAAGGGCTCGGTGCGGTGCGCGCGCATCAGCGGATGCGCGCCCCGGCCCGGCGTGCGGAAGAGCTCGTACTCGAGGATGCCCTTCAGGCACAGCTTGCCGCGGTTGACGTCGGCGCCGCCCACCCCGCGGGCCGAGACGGGCCGCCCCTCGCGGTCGAGGCCGACCTCGATGGAGCAGCCGGTCGAGCAGTAGCCGCAGGTGGTGTAGCGCCATTCCACGACGCCCTTGTCGTGGAGGCGGATGGGGTTCTTGTTGCGCCGTCCGAAGAGCATCTTTCCGTCCTTTTCCGGGCCCGCTCAACCCTCCTCGCAGCCGCGGGGCTCGAGGCGCAGGTAGACCACCCCGTCCTCCACACGCACCGGGAAGGTGGCGGTGCAGCCCTCGTCGGGCGCCACCGCCTCGCCGCTGTCGAGGTGGATCTTCCAGTCGTGCAGCGGGCAGGCGACCTTGCGGTCGTGCACGATGCCCTGCGAGAGCGGGCCGCCGCGGTGCGGGCAGCGGTCGCGCAGGGCGTAGACCTCGTCGTCGGCGGTGCGGAAGACGGCGATGTCGCCGTCGGGCGCCTTGACGACGCGCGCCCCCCGGCGGGGGATGTCCTCCAGGCGCCCCACCTCGATCCAGCTCTCGCCCGCGCGCTCGCGCATGGCCTGTGCGCCGCTCATGCCGTGGCCTCCTCGGTCAGTGCCTTCAGGGGACGGAACTCGTGGGCCTCCGCGCCGCGCGCCCGCTCGGCCCAGGGATCGACCTGCGCGTGGCGCTGGGACTCGCGGAAGCGCGCCGCCAGCGCCCGCCGGCCCTCCTCGTCCTCGACGAGACGCTGGCGCACGTAGGCGAGGCCCACACGCTCGATCCAGGGGGCGGTGCGCTCGAGATAGTGCGCCTCCTCGCGGTAGAGCTGCAGGAAGGCCGCGCAGTACTCCTCGACCTCCTCCATGGTCCGGACGTGCACGAGGAAGTCGGTGGCGCGCACCTTGACGCCGCCGTTGCCGCCGACGTGGATCTCCCAGCCGGACTCGACCGCGACCACGCCGAAGTCCTTGATGGTGGCCTCGGCGCAGTTGCGCGGGCAGCCCGAGACGCCGAGCTTGACCTTGTGCGGCGTCCACGCGCCCCAGGCGAGCTTCTCGAGGCGGATGCCCATCTGCGTCGAGTCCTGCGTGCCGAAGCGGCACCACTGCGAGCCGACGCAGGTCTTGACCGTGCGCACCGCCTTGCCGTAGGCGTGGCCGGAGACGAAGCCCGCGGCGGCGAGGTCGGCCCAGATCGCGGGCAGCTTCTCCTTGGGCACCCCGAGCAGGTCGATGCGCTGCCCGCCCGTGATCTTGACCGTGGGCACCTGGTGGCGCTCGGCCACCTCGGCGATGGCCCGGAGCTGGGCGGGCGTGGTCTCGCCGCCCCAGATGCGCGGCACCACCGAGTAGGTGCCGTCCTTCTGGATGTTGGCGTGGGCGCGCTCGTTGATGAAGCGCGACTGGGGGTCGTCGCGGTATTCCCCCGGCCACTGGCAGACGAGGTAGTAGTTGAGCGCCGGGCGGCACTTGCTGCAGCCGTCCGGCGTCTTCCACTCGAGGAAGCGCATGACCTCCGGGATGGACTTGAGGGCGTTGTCGCGGATGGCCTGGCGCACCTCGTCGTGGCTGTAGTCGGTGCAAGGGCACATGGGCTTCTTGGCCGGGCTCTGCTCGTAGTCGCCGCCCAGGGTGTGGGCGAGCAGGGCCTCGACCAGCGCCGTGCACGAGCCGCAGGAGCTCGAGGCCTTGGTGTGCGCGCGCACCTCCTCGAGCGTGAAGAGCCCCTTCTCGGTGATGGCCCGCACGATCTCGCCCTTGGAGACGCCATTGCAGCCGCAGATCTCGGCGTCGTCCGGGAGCGCGGCCACGCGCTCGACCTCGCCGTGGCCGGCGTCGCCGAGGTGCGCCTGGCCGAAGAGGAGCTGGGCGCGCATGGCCGAGACGTCCGTGCCGTCGCGCATGAGCTGGAAGTACCAGGCGCCGTCGAGGGTGTCGCCGTAGAGCACGCAGCCGACGATGCGGCTGTTGCGAAGCACCAGCTTCTTGTAGATCCCCTGCGCCGCGTCCTGGAGCAGCAGCGACTCGGTGCCCTCCCCGCCGAGGTAGTCGCCGGCGGAGAACAGGTCGATGCCCGTCACCTTGAGCTTGGTCGAGACCAGCGAGCCCTCGTAGCGCGCGGTGCCGATGCGCGCGAGGTGGTTGGCCGCCACCTTGGCCTGCTCGAACAGCGGGGCGACCAGGCCGTAGGTGACGCCGCGGTGCTGCACGCACTCGCCGACCGCGTAGATGCGCGGGTCGTAGGTCTGCATGGTGTCGCTCACCACCACGCCGCGCTCGCAGTGGAGCCCCGCGCGGCGGGCGAGCTCGACGTTGGGGCGGATGCCGACGGCCATCACGACGAGGTCGGCCGGGATCTCGAGGCCGTTGGCGAAGCGCACGCCCTCGACACGGCGCTCGCCGAGGATCGCCTCGGTCTCGTGCTCCATGAGGAACTTGAGGCCGCGCTCCTCGAGGGCCCTCTTCAGCATGGCCGCGGCGGTGCCGTCGAGCTGCTTCTCCATGAGCCGGTCGAGCAGGTGCACCACCGTGACGTCCATGCCGCGCTTGAGCAGCCCGTAGGCCGCCTCGAGGCCGAGGAGGCCCCCGCCGATGACCACGGCGTGCCGGCCCTCGCCCGCGGCGGCGATCATGCGCTCGACGTCGCCGATGTCGCGGAAGGTGACCACGCCCTCGAGGTCGTTGCCCGGGACCGGGATGACGACGGGCAGCGAGCCCGTGGCGAGCAGCAGGCGGTCGTAGGGGGCCTCGGTGCCGTCGGCCGCCCGCACCACGCGGCGGGCCCGGTCGATCTCCGTCACCTCCCGGCCCTTGTGGAGCGTGATGCCGCGCTCGGCGTACCACGCCTCGTCGTTGAGCATGATCTCCTCGAGGCGCTTCTCGCCGGCCAGCACCGGCGAGAGGAGGATGCGGTTGTAGTTGCCGTGCGGCTCGGCGCCGAAGACCGTGATCTCGTACAGGTCGGGCGCCAGCACCAGCAGCTCCTCGAGCGTGCGCATGCCCGCCATCCCGTTTCCGACCAGCACAAGCCGTTCTCTGCCCATCGCCGTCCTTCCGTTCCGCGTGTCGATGCCCGATTCGGCCTGCCGGCTACTGGCAAGTCGCGTGCCAGCCACGCCCCCGCATGGAAATCCATGACCTGACGCGGATTTCCGTACGGGCCGCACCCCGCGGGGGGCGGCCGGCGCACCGTGCTGGTGCCGGGCCCGCCGGCGCCGCCCCGTGTTGGGGCACGGCCGCGGGCGCCCCGTCCGTCCGCGCCTCCCCCCGGGCCGGCTCCCGCAGATGCACCCTTTC
>WFOW01000277.1 GCA_015487895.1 Gammaproteobacteria bacterium
GTCAGATGTGTATAAGAGACAGCGTCGAGATCGAGCACCCCGACCGCCCCCACCGCCCCGCGCTCGCCGCGCAGGCGCGCGTCGATGCGCTCGAGCGCTTCCTCGGGCCGGCCGCAGCCGCCGGCCGCCTCGCGCGCGCGCGCGGCCGCGCGCGCGGCCTCCGGCCCGTGGCCGAGGGCGTCGAGGTGCAGCCAGCACAGCCGCCCCTCCTCCCAGTGGAGCTCGATGACATCGCCGTTGTGCTCGGCGTCGCCCAGGGCCCGGACGTAGCAGCCGATCGCGCAGCGGCGCGGTCCGCGCCGCTGCGGCCGGAAGCGCGCCCACACGGCCACTCCGTGCCAGGCCTGCATGCTCCCGGGCCTGCGCGGGACGGAGTAGAAGGCCGCCTCGTCGGCGAGCCGCCGCACCGTCCCGAGCCCCTGCCCGAGGGTGCCGGCGGTGGAGTAGCCGTCCTCGAGGGCGAGGCGCATGTCCTCGATGCCGGGGCCGAAGTCTAGGGCGAAGAGGTCGAGGGCGGGCTCGGGCTCGCGCGCCTCCCAGAGCTGCATGATCCCCGTGCCCCCGGCGAACTTGGCCTGGTTGGTGGCGAGCTCGCTGGCCACCAGCTCCATGCGCCCGCGCCTGCCCTCGTCGAAGCCCATGCGGCGCGCGACGGCGCGCAGCCGCGCGCGCAGCTGCACCTGCGCCGTGTCGCAGCCCGCCGTCTGCTCTATCAGGAGCCGCAACGGTCGACCTCCCGTTCCCCGCGGACGGCGACAGTCTTGCCCTGGCCGCCGTCATGCACGTCCGCCCGCACCGCACGTCCGCGGCCGCGCCGCTTGGCCTCGTAGAGCGCGGTGTCCGCGCGCGCCACCAGCCGCTCCGGCGTGTCGCCCGGGAGCAGCGGGGCGATGCCGATGCTCACGCGCCCGTCCATCGCCTGCAGCACGTCCTGCGCCACCCGCTCGGCGACCGCGGGCGGCGCGAACAGGATGATGGCGAACTCGTCGCCCCCCATGCGGCAGGGGTGATCGACCTCGGTGCGCACCGCCGCGCGCATGGCGTCCGCCATGCGCTGCAGGTAGCGGTCGCCGTACTGGTGGCCGTGCGTGTCGTTGACCTCCTTGAAGCGGTCGAGGTCGAGCAGCATCAGCGTCAGCGGCTCGCCCTGCCGCGCGCAGCGCTTCACCGCCCGCTCCAGCCGCAGGTCGTAGGCCGCGCGGTTGTACAGCCCCGTCAGGGCGTCGGTCTCGGCCCGGCGGATCGACTCCTTGAGCTCCATCCTCTTGTGCTCCAGGTCCGCCTGCAGGGCGGCGAGCTCGGCCTCGGCGCGGGCGCGCGCCGCCTCGAGCTCCGCCTGGATGGCCTCGTTGCGCCGGCGCAGGAGCTCGGCGTCGCACCGCTCGCTCTGCTGGCGCAGGCGCCGGCGCAGGCGCTCCACCTCCTCCGCGTCTGGGGGCTGGCCGAGCCGGGCGAGCCGCGCGCGCCAGCCTCCCGCCCGCAGCGCCACCTCCTCGCCCTCCAGCTCCAGGCGCACCTGCGGGTGCCGTCCCGGCTCGCCGGCGATCTCGTTCTCGCGCAGCCGCCGCAGGGCCTCCTCCAGCGGCTCCACGGCGGCGAAGGGGCTGCCGCCCAGCGCCTCCACCGCCTCGAGGGCGAGGCGGGCGAGGCGCTGGCGCTCCGGCTCGGCCACAGGCGTCGTCTCGAGCAGCACCGTCATTCCGGTCCCCCGACGGCGGACCGTCGCATGGCCTCCTTTGACCGGGATCATGCAACGAGCATGCCCGCTGTGGCAGAAACCGTCTCCGGTTGCGGGAGGGGCGTGCCGCCGGGGGCGCCCTCGCGCTCGCCGCGACGGGGGGGTATCCTTTGACGCCCCGCCGCGCGCGGCGTGCGGCCCAGCCCGAGGGGAGGACGCGAGCCGATGACCTTCGTCGTCACGGAGAACTGCATCAAGTGCAAGTACACCGACTGCGTGGAGGTCTGCCCCGTGGACTGCTTCCACGAGGGGCCGAACTTCCTCGTCATCGACCCCGACGAGTGCATCGACTGCACGCTGTGCGAGCCCGAGTGCCCGGCCGAGGCCATCTTCCCCGAGGACGACCTGCCGGAGGGCCAGGAGCAGTTCCTCCAGATCAATGCCGAGCTGGCCAAGGTCTGGCCGGTGATCACCGAGAAGAAGGATCCCCCGCCGGACGCCGACGAGTGGAACGGCAAGCCCGGCAAGCTCCAGTATCTGGAGCGCTGAGCCCCGCCGGCGGGCGCCCTTGAAGGCCGCGGGCGGCGCCCGTATATATTAGTGCGCGCTAATATTCCTGCGGCCGGCGGCGTGCCGGCGCGCCTTTCCCTTGCCAGGCTTGCGAGACGCGGGAGGTAGCTGCGGATGTCCGCTTCGCCCTACATCGTCGACCCCGTCACCGAGGCCAACTTCGGCGAGGCCGTCATCGAGCGCTCGCGCGAGGTGCCGGTGCTCGTCGACTTCTGGGCCGAGTGGTGCGGCCCGTGCCGGATGCTGATGCCCGTGCTGAGCCGCCTGGCCGACGAGTACCGCGGGCGTTTCGTGCTCGCCAAGGTCAACACCGACGCCGAGCAGGGCCTGGCCATGCGCTATGGCATCCGCGGCATCCCGGCGCTGAAGCTCTTCCGCAACGGCGAGGTGGTCGAGGAGCTCGTCGGCGTGCAGCCCGAGAGCACCATCCGCGCCATGATCGACCGCTACATCGAGCGCCCCGCCGACCGCGTGCGCGAGGAGGCGCGCGCGGCGGTGCGCGCGGGCGCGCCCGAGACGGCGGTGGCGCTGCTGCGCAGGGCGCTCGAGGAGGAGCCGGACTACGCGCCGCTGCGCCTGGATCTCGCGGCGGCGCTGGCCGCGGCCGGGCGCTTCGACGAGGCCGAGGAGGCCTTCTCCGCCCTGCCGCGCGAGGTGCGCGACAGCGCCGAGGGCAAGGCCCTCGCCGCCCGCCTGCTCTTCGCCCGGGCCGCCACGGAGGCCCCGCCGCGCGAGCGGCTGGAGGAGGCGCTGCGCGAGGGCCGGGCCGGCAGCGACGAGCTCTACGCGCTCGCCGCCCGGCGGGTGGTCGCCGGCGAGCACGAGGGGGCGCTTGAGCTGCTGCTCGAGCTGCTGCGGCGCGACCCGGGCTACCGCGACGGCGCCGCGCGGCGCGCGGTGCTCGCCGTCTTCGACCTGCTCGGCGGAGAGGGCGAGCTCGTCCAGCGCTACCGCAAGCGCCTCTTCGCCCTCCTGCACTGAGCCGCACCGGGCACGGCAGGATTCCGCCGGCGGCGGGCCCTCGCCGGCACGGGACGCCCGGCGGGGGCGGCTAGCGCGCCGCCGCGGCCCGCCTCGCGGGCTCCCCGGCCTTGCCCGCGAGCAGCCGCAGGAGCTGCGCCGTCGGCACCAGCCCCCGCAGCACCTCGCCCGTGTCCGTCACCAGCGTGGGGGTGCCCGTGAATCCGAGGGTGCGGCCGAGACGCGTCCCGGCGTCGACAGGGCTCTCGCAGCGGCGCTCGGGCACCGGCCGGTCGGCCTTCGCCGCCGTCAGCGCCGCAGGGCGGTCCTCCGCGCACCAGACGCTGACCATGAGGCGGTGGCGGGGGCTGCCCGGCGGGGCCAGGGCGAAGGGCACGTAGCGCACGGTGATGCCGGCCTCGTTGAGCGCCGGGACCTCGCGGTGGAAGGCGCGGCAGTAGGGGCAGCTCACGTCCGTGAAGACCGTGAGCACCCGGCGCCGCGCCTTCGCGGGGAAGACGATCATGTTGCGCTCGCCGAAGCCCTCGATCGCCTCGAGCCGCGCCTGCCGCCGCCGGCTCTCGAGGATGTCCTCCCCGCGGTCGAGCGCGAGCACCGCGCCGTTGACGAGCCAGCGCCCGTCCTCGCTCACCAGGAAGACCTGCGTGCCGTAGACGGCAAGCCGCCAGCCGGGCACCGGCGAGGGCTCGATGCGCGTGGGCGCGGCGCCGAGGCGGTCCGTGAGGCGGGCGGCCAGCGGCTGCTTGCCGGCCGCCATCGCGGCGGAGCAGGAGAGCGAGAGCGCGGCCGCGGCGGCCGCGAGCGTGCGGAGATCGCGCATGGGACGTGAGGCTCCGTGTGTCTGTCCGTTCGCTCGCCGGGACGGGCCGGCCGGTTCAGCCGCGCGGGTGGTGGCGGCGGTGGAGCTCGGCCAGCCGGGCGCGGGCGACGTGAGTATAGATTTGGGTGGTGGACAAGTCACGGTGGCCGAGCAGGAGCTGCACGGCGCGCAGGTCGGCACCGTGGTCGAGCAGATGGGTGGCGAAGGCATGGCGCAGGGTGTGGGGCGAGACCTTGCGCTCGATGCCCGCGCGGCGCGCGTAGGCGCGGATGCGCTGCCAGAAGGCCTGGCGCGTCATGGCCTCCGAGCGCCGCGTCGGGAAGAGCCGCTCGCTCGGCCGGCCCTGGAGCAGCGCCGGGCGCCCCTCGCGCAGGTAGCGCTCGAGCCAGCGCAGCGCCTCCTCGCCCACCGGCACCAGCCGCTCGCGCCCGCCCTTGCCCACGACGCGCACCACGCCGCGGCGCAGGTCGAGCTCGTCGCGGCGCAGGCCGACGAGCTCCGAGACCCGCAGGCCCGTCGCGTAGAGCAGCTCCAGCATGGCGCGGTCGCGCAGCCCTTCGGGGGTGGCGGTCTGCGGCGCCGCCAGCAGCCGCTCGAC
>WFOW01000278.1 GCA_015487895.1 Gammaproteobacteria bacterium
CGCGCCGGACGTCGCAGGCTTGACCCACGTCATCGTTTGCGCCGGAGCGCCGGGTATGCTACAAGCGTCCGGGTGCCCGGAAGGGTGGCCCCGGCGAGTGGGGAAACGATGAGACAGGCCAGAGTGCGGAGCACGGGTTCCGGAACGGCGGCGCTGCTGCTGCTGGCGCTCGTCTGGCTCGTCGTCCCCCTGGAGGCCTGCCTCGCCGGGGCCGCCGCCGGCGAGGCCGTGGTGTCCCAGCCGGCCTGCGCTGCCTGCGAGGGGCCGGTGGATGCGGCCGCGATGTCCGTCCGGCCGGACTGTGCCGTGACCGCCACCTGCTTCGCCGAGCGGATGGAGCCGTGCCGGCAGGGGGAGGCCCTGCCGCCGGAGGGGATGGGTGGCGTCGCCCTCGCGGCCCCGCGAGCCTTCCGCCTGCCGGTCACGGATCCCCATGGGGCGCCCGCGCCGCCGGAGCCCCCATCCCCCGACGCGGAACCGCAGTATCTCCTCTGCTGCAGCTTCCTGATCTGATCGCTCCTTCCCGCTGACGGCGGCGGGACCGCGCGTGCGCGCCGGTCCCTGGCATCCGCAAGCCACGGGAGGAGCGACATGCATCCCTGTGCGAGAAGACTGCGCGCGTGGCGCGCGCTGGCCCTCGGCGCCCTGCTCGGCATCGGGCAGGCGGCGGCTGCGGCCGGGCCCGGCGTCCTCGAGGAGGAGGCCGCCGTGCGGGCGGCGCTCGCCGACAGCGCCGCCCTCGAGGCCGCCCGCCAGCGCGCCGCCGCCATGGCCGCGGTGCCGCCCCAGGCGGGCACGCTGCCCGACCCGGTGCTGCGCCTCAACGCCATGAACGTTCCGGTCGACACCTTCGACCTCGACCAGGAGGCCATGACCCAGCTCCAGCTCGGCTTCGTCCAGCCCGTGCCCTTCCCGGGCAAGCTGGCGCTGCGCCGCGCCGCGGCCGAGCACGAGGCCGAGGCCGCCGCGGTCTCCGTCGAGGAGGTGCGGCTGCGGCTCGAGCGCGATGTGCGCGTCGCCTGGTGGCGCCTCCACCACCTCGACCGCGCGCTCGAGGTGGTGGAGCGCAACCAGACCCTCATGCGCCAGCTCGTGGAGGTGGCGCAGGCGGCCTACCGGGTCGGCAAGGGGCTGCAGCAGGACGTGCTGCTGGCCGAGCTCGAGCTCTCGCGCCTGCTCGACCTGGAGCTCAGGCTGCGCCGGCAGCGGCGCGACGCCGAGGCGCGCCTCAACGCCCTGCTCAACCGGCCGGCGGACACCCCCGTGCGCCTGCCGCGGCGCGAGCCCGGCACGCTGCCCGCGGCGCCCGCGGAGGAGGCGCTCTATGAGATCGCGGACGCCCGGCGTCCCCTGCTGCGCGCGCTCGCCGCGCGCGTGCGGGCGGCCGAACGCCGGCGCGCGCTCGCGCGCCGCGACCTGCTCCCTGACTTCACGGTCGGCGCCACCTATGGCCTGCGCCTGGACGCGCCCGGCGGGCGGGAGCGTCCGGACTTCCTGAGCGTGATGGTGGGCGTGAAGCTGCCGCTCTACGCCGACACCAAGCAGCGGCGTGCCGTCGACCAGCGCAACGCCGAGCTCATGCGCATGCGCAGCCTCCTCGAGGACGCGCGCCAGCGCGTGCGTGCCGAGATCGCGCAGGCGCTCGCCTCCTACCGGGAGGCTCTGGGGCAGCTCGAGCTGCTCGAGCGCGGCATCCTGCCGCAGGCGCGCCAGACGCTCGCGGCCATGCTCGCGGCCTACCAGGTGGGCAAGGTCGACTTCCTCAACGTCGTGCGCGCCCAGATCACCCTGTACAACCACGAGCTGCGGCAGTGGGAGATGCAGAGCGCCGCCCACCAGGCGCTGGCGCGCCTCGCCGCGGCCACGGGCAAGGAGATCCAGCGATGAACGCCAAGGTCCTCGTCGTCGCGCTCGCCGCCCTCGCCGCCGGCGCGGGCGGCGGCTACTGGTACGCCGTGCGCCAGCATCAGCCGGCGGCACCTTCCGGAGAAGGCGCACCCGAGGAAGGACGCAAGATCCTTTTCTACCGCCACCCCATGAATCCGAGCATCACCTCGCCGGTGCCGGCCAAGGACGAGATGGGCATGGACTACATCCCGGTCTA
>WFOW01000279.1 GCA_015487895.1 Gammaproteobacteria bacterium
CCGGCGCCTGCCGCGGCTCGCGCGCGGGCGCTGGATCGCGGTCGGACGCCTCGACGTCAACACCTCGGGCCTGCTGCTCCTCACCACCGACGGCGAGCTCGCCAACGCCCTCATGCATCCCACGCGCGGCCTCGAGCGCGAGTACGCGGTGCGCGTCTACGGCCGCGTGCGCGAGGCGGAGCTCTCGCGTCTGCTCGAGGGCGTCGAGCTCGAAGACGGGCCGGCGCGCTTCGAGTCGCTCGAGCCGGCCGGCGGCGAGGGCGCGAACCGCTGGTACCACGTGGTGCTGCGCGAGGGTCGCAACCGCGAGGTGCGCAGGCTGTGGGAGGCGGTCGGCGCGCGCGTCAGCCGCCTCATCCGCATCCGCTACGGCCCCGTGCGGCTGCCGCCCGGCCTCGGCGCCGGGCGCTGGGCCGAGGTGGCGGGGCCGGAGCTCGAGGCGCTGCTGGCGGCGGCCGGCATGGAGGGGGAGGATGGCGGCGCAACGAAGCCGAACAAGCGCCGGGGCACGCAGCCGGCGCGGGTCCGGCGCCGGGGCTGAGGCGGCCCTGCGCCTGCCCCCGCGGCGGCTCATGGCGCTCTACCGGCGCCTGCTCGCCGCCTACGGGCCGCAGGGCTGGTGGCCGGCGCGCGACGGGCCCTTCGAGGTCATGGTGGGGGCCGTCCTCACCCAGAACACGGCCTGGGCCAACGTCGAGCGCGCCATCGAGGCGCTGCGCGCGGCCGGCGCGCTCGAGCCGCGCACGCTCGCGCGCATGCCGCCGGCGCGCCTCGCGCGCTTCCTGCGGCCCGTGGGCTACTTCAACGTGAAGGCGCGGCGCCTGCGCGCCTTCTGCCGGTTCTACCTGGAGGCGGGCGGGCTGGAGGCGCTGCGGCGCCTCGACACCGCGGCGCTGCGCGCGCGGCTGCTCGGGGTGCACGGTGTCGGCCCGGAGACGGCCGACGACATCCTGCTCTATGCCTTCGGGCGGCCCGTGTTCGTGATCGACGCCTACACGCGCCGCCTGCTCGCCCGCCAGGGGCTCGCGCGCGGCGACGAGCCCTACGAGGCGCTGCGCGCCGCCTTCGAGCGGGCGCTGCCGCCCGACGCCGGGCTCTACGGGGAGTACCACGCGCTGATCGTGGCCCACGCCAAGGCGCGCTGCCGCGTGCGCCCGGCGTGCGAGGGGTGCCCCGCGCGCCGGCCGTGCGCGCGCGCACGCTCCGGCGCCTGAGCGGCGCCTGAGCGGGTCAGCCCGTGCGCTGGGCGCGGCCGCCGTGGACGATGCGCACGGCGAAGGGCACGAGCCGCCGCGGCAGCGCCGGGTCCTCGTCCATCAGCACCACCAGCCGGCGGGCGCGCTCCGGCCCGCGCGCGATGCGCCACAGGCGCTCCTCGATGCGCGGGTCGCCGAGCTCGGCCCGCACGCCCGGAAGCAGGTAGATGCCGAAGTGCACCGTCGAGGCGACGTAGTCGAGGGCGCCGCGCAGCGTCCCGGTCCCCGGGATGGGCTCGTAGGCGCCGGCGAGCCGGCGCAGCCCCGTGCCCCGCTCCCAGAGGTAGACGGCGCGGCCCGTGAAGCGCGCCATGCGCTCGAAGACGCCGAGAGCGCGCTCGGGCCGGCGGGTGGCCAGCGCCGCGATGCGGAAGCGCGACTCGATGATCTGCTCGATGGTCTGGATCGGGTCCATCCCTTTCCTCCTTTCCGGTCCGCTGGCCCGACACGAGACTACCGGGGGCGGGACCTGGCTGCCGTGAGATGCTTCAAGGGCGCGGCGTGCGCCGGTGCACAGTGCCGGCAGGGCGCCTCCGCGCCTCAGGCCTCGCCCGCCAGGCGCACGCAGTTGCGCCCGCTCGCCTTGGCCTGGTAGAGCGCCCGGTCGGCCCGCCCCAGCAGGGATTCCGGGGTCTCGTCCTGGCGCAGCTCCGCGACGCCGAGGCTCACCGTCACCTGCACGCGCGTGCCGTCGTCGCACTCGCAGATGCCGTCCTCGATCGCGCGGCGGATGCGGGCGGCGACCCGCACGCCGCCGGCGGCGCCCGTGTTGCTCAGCAGCGCCACGAACTCCTCGCCGCCGTAGCGGAACAGCATGTCCGTGGTGCGCGTGCACGCCGCCGCGCGCTGGGCCACGAAGCGCAGCACGCAGTCGCCGTGCAGGTGGCCGAAGCGGTCGTTGACCGTCTTGAAGTGGTCGATGTCGAAGAGCACCACCGCGAGCCGCGTCCCGTGGCGGCGCGCCAGCTCGACCTCGCGCCGCAGGGCGCGCTCCAGCGCGGCGCGGTTCTGGATGCCCGTGACCGGATCCTCGTGCGCCGAGCGCATCGCCTGGCGATAGAGCAGGGCGTTGCGCAGCGGATACATGAGGTGGCAGGTGAGGTACTCCGCGGCGGCGAGCTCGTCCTCGGTGAAGCGCCGGTCGCGCTGCAGGGTGAGCTCGCCGAGGGCGTGCATGCCGAGGGTCAGGCGGTAGCTCGCCGTGTGGCGCGCCCTGCGGCCGCGGCGCACGGCGAGGCGCTCGGCCTCGTTGACGTAGACGAGCCCGTCGTGGGGCACCACCTGCATCAGGTGGTCGGCGAAGATGGCGATCACGCGCTCGGCCTCGAGCGTCGTCTGGAGCGCGGCGAGAAGCCCTATGGCCGCCTCGCGCACCCCCTCGCCGGCCGTGACCGGCGCATGGTGCCTGCCCGCCATCGCCGGTTCCGGCACCACCACCCTGAATGGACTCGCGCTCATCTGCCTGCCTTCCGGTTGCTCGTTTGCCGGCTGCCGGTCGCCCTCATGCGAGATCCGTGCCATGTGCGGCCAGGCAAAAAAGCGCATAGGGGACGGTAGGTTGCCTCGTCACCCCCGGAGGACGGCCGCCACCGCGTCAACTTTCCGTCTCGGGGGCGGCGGCAGGGGACGGCCGGGCGGCGGCAAGGCGTGCCCCCCGCGCCGCGGCGCCCTCGGGGCCGAGGAACCAGAGGCAGGCCGGCACGGCGGCCTCCGGCGGCGGCACCTCCGCCGGGTCCTCGCCCGGATAGGCGATGCGGCGCAGGCCCGTCCTCAGCGGGCCCGGATCCAGCGTGGCCACGCGCACCCGCGTGTTGGCCTCGAGCTCGTCGGCCAGCGTCTCGGCCAGGTTCTCGACCCCGGCCTTGCTCGCCGCATAGGCGCCCCAGTAGGCCCGGCCGCGGCGCCCGACGGCGTCCGAGACGAACAGCACGGCCCCGTCGGGGGCCGCCTTCAGCAGCGGCAGGCAGGCGCGCGTGAGCAGGAAGGGCGCCGTCAGGTTCACCTGGAGGGCGCGCGCCCACAGCCCCGGATCGTGGTGCTCGATGGGGCTCAGCGCGCCGAGGAAGGCGGCGTTGTGCACCAGGGCGTCGAGGCGCCCCAGCGTCTCGCCCACCCGTGCGGCGAGGGCCTCGTAGTCGTGCGGCGCGGCGCCGGCGAGGTCGAGGGGGTAGATGGCCGGCTGCGGGCCGCCCGCGGCCTCGATGGCGTCGTAGACGGCCTCGAGGGCGCGCACCTCGCGGTCGAGCAGGACCACGGTGGCGCCGTGGCGCGCGCAGGCGAGCGCGAGCGCCCGCCCGAGGCCGGCGCCCGCGCCCGTGACCAGCGCCACGCGGCCGTCGAGGAGGTCGGGGGCGGGCGCGTAGCCGGGCGGCGGCACGCGCAGGGGAGCGGGATCGGCCATGGGCGGGCAGCCTAGCGGCCGGCCACGCCCGCCGCAAGCGCGTTCAGGAGCGGGCCGCGCGCGCGGCGCGGCGCAGCCGGCGCGTAGCGCGCCAGGCGATCCACAGCTTGCGGACCGGGGTGAGCGCCACGCGCCGCTCGCTCAGCCGCCAGCCGTCGCGCGCCATCTCGGCGAGCAGCGCCAGGTGCAGCGCGCCCAGCACCCAGTGGGGGCGCTGGGCGGGGCGGTCGCGCTCCGGCAGCCGCGCCAGCGCCCCGCGCCAGGCGCCCTCGGCGAGCGCGCCGAGCTCGGCGAGCGCAGCGCGCACGCCCTCGGGCGCCGGCGTGCGCGCGAGATCGACGGCACGGATGCCGTGGCGCTCCATCAGGGCGCGGGGCAGCAGCGCGCGGCCCGCACGCGCCTCCGCGCCCACGTCCTGGAGGTGCTCCACGAGGGCCATGGCCGTGCCGCAGGCGAGCGCGGCGTCCAGGGTGGCCGGCTCGCGCCAGCCGAGGATCTGCGCCCCCACGAGCCCCGCCGCCCCGCCGGTGCGGGCGCAGTGGCGCTCGAGGGCCGCGGTGTCGCCGGGCGGCCCGCCGCGCACGAGGTCTGCGACCGCCTCCACCATGCCCCCCAGGGGCTCGCGCGGGAGCGCGAAGTCCCGTGCGGCGCGCGCGAGCGCCCGCGTGACGGGATGGCGCGGCTCGCCGCCCGCGAGCGTGGAGAGCTCCTCGCGCCACCAGCCGAGCTTCGCCAGCGCCACGCCCGGGTCGCGGCATTCCAGCGGCACCGCCTCCACCTCGCGGCGCAGGGCGTGGACGGCCAGCAGCGCGCGCCGTGCGCGCGGGGCGAGGCCGCGCAGGGCGTAGTGCAGGCTCGAGCCGGGCGGCGCCGCACGCTCGATGCAGTACCTCTCCGGATCCATGCCGCCAGCATGCCCCATCCGCCGCGCCGCCGCAGCCCGGGCCGAGTGGACGGGGGACGGGGTGCGGGAGACGGGAAACGGGTTACGGGTTACGGGTTACGGGAGACGGGAGACCGTACACCGTGGCCTGCAAGCTGTAACCCGCCTCGGGCTTCCAGCCCCGACCAAATGGCCGCGCGCGGAGCGCGCTCCACCCCTCGTCTCCCGCCTCTTGCTTCTCGCCTCTGCCGCCGCAGGCAGCCGCGGCAGGAAGCCGCTTGTGCAGTGCACGGGAGACGGGTTACGGGAGACGGGAAAGACCGAACGGCCGCGCCCGAAGGGCGCACCGACCCTCGTCTCCCGACCCCCGTCTCCCGCCTCTGCCGCCGCAGGCAGCCGCGGCAGGAAGCCGCTTGTGCAGTGCACGGGAGACGGGTGACGGGTGACGGGTGACTGTGTGCCGTAGCCTGTAACCCGTAACCCGTAACCAGCAAGCTGTACC
>WFOW01000280.1 GCA_015487895.1 Gammaproteobacteria bacterium
GCTCGCCAGGGGCGGCTACAAGCGCGCCAAGTCGCACCACAACCACATCCTCACGAAGAAGAGCGGCAAGCGCAAGCGCCACCTGCGTGTCATGACCCAGGTCCACGACGCCGACGTGCGCGCCGTGCGCCGGCTGCTGCCCTACAGCTGAGGGGGAAGGCGCCATGCCCCGAGTCAAGCGAGGCGTCACCGCGCGGGCGCGGCACAAGAAGGTCCTGAAGAAGGCCAAGGGCTACTACAACGCCCGCCGCAAGGTCTTCCGCGTCGCCAAGCAGGCGGTCATCAAGGCCGGCCAGTACGCCTACCGCGACCGCCGCAACCGCAAGCGCGAGTTCCGCGCCCTGTGGATCGTGCGCATCAACGCCGCGGCGCGCGAGCACGGGCTCTCCTACAGCCGCTTCATGGACGGCCTGCACAAGGCTCAGATCCAGGTCGACCGCAAGGTGCTGGCCGACCTCGCCGTCAACGACCCCACCGCCTTCGCGGCGCTGGCGGAGAAGGCCAAGGCGGCGCTGGCGGCGTGATCCGTCGGCGGGGCCGGCCGTCGCCAGAGAAGGGAAGGCACACGCCTTCCCTTTTTTCGGTCCCCAGCCATCGGCTGCCAGATCACAGCAAGAACGGCATATAACCAACTGACTGAGCGCTGAAATCTGAAGTCTGAGATCTGAAGTCCGGAGGCCGCAGACTGAACGCCGACATGGATCTAGAGGAGCTGGTGGCGCGGGCCGAGGCGGAGATCGCCGCCGCCGGGGACCTGCGCGCGCTGGATGCCGTGCGCGTGCGCTACCTCGGCCGCAAGGGCGAGCTGACCGCGCGCCTCAAGGGCCTCGGCGGGCTGCCGCCGGAGGAGCGCCGCGCCATGGGCCAGGCGGTCAACGCCGCCAAGGCGCGCCTCGAGCGGGCGGTGGCCGCGCGGCGCGCCGAGCTCGAGCGCGAGGCCGTGGCGGCGCGCCTCGCCGCCGAGCGCCTCGACGTCACCCTCCCGGGCCGCGGCCAGGGGCAGGGCACCCTCCACCCGGTCACGCGCGTGCTTGCGCGCATCGAGACGCTCTTCCGCGGGCTCGGCTTCGAGGTCGCCGAGGGCCCCGAGATCGAGGACGACTTCCACAACTTCGAGGCCCTCAACATCCCGCCCGAGCATCCGGCGCGCGCCATGCACGACACCTTCTACGTCGAGGGCGGGCTGCTGCTGCGCACCCACACCTCGCCGGTGCAGATCCGCGTGCTGCGCGAGCGCCGCCCGCCGCTGCGGATCGTCGCCCCGGGGCGCGTCTACCGCCGTGACTCCGACCTCACCCACAGCCCCATGTTCCACCAGGTCGAGGGGCTGGTGGTGGACGAGCGCGTGAGCTTCGCCGAGCTCAAGGGCACGCTCCACGCCTTCCTGGAGCGCTTCTTCGAGGCGCGCCTCGCGGTGCGCTTCCGCCCCTCCTACTTCCCCTTCACCGAGCCCTCGGCCGAGGTGGACGTCGCCTGCGTGATGTGCGGCGGCGAGGGCTGCCGCGTGTGCGGCGGCACGGGCTGGCTCGAGGTCCTCGGCTGCGGCATGGTCCACCCGCGCGTGCTCGAGAACGCGGGCGTGGACCCCGAGCGCTGGACGGGCTTCGCCTTCGGCCTCGGGGTCGAGCGCTTCGCGATGCTGCGCTACGGGGTGGACGACCTGCGGCTCTTCTTCGACAACGATCTGCGCTTCCTGGCGCAGTTCGCCTGAGGGCGGAGGGGGACGATGCGGGTCAGCCTGGCCTGGCTGCGCGAGTGGGTCGAGGTGCCGGAGGGCGCGGAGGCGCTCGCCGAGCGCCTGACCATGGCGGGCCTGGAGGTCGAGGCCATCGAGCCCGCGGCCCCCGCCTTCTCGGGCGTGGTGGTGGCCGAGGTGCTCGAGGTCGCCCCCCACCCCGACGCCGACCGCCTGCGCGTGTGCCGCGTGGCCGCCGGCGGCGAGCCGCTGCAGGTGGTGTGCGGCGCGCCCAACGTGCGCCCGGGCCTGCGCGCGCCGCTCGCCACCGTGGGCGCGGCGCTGCCCGACGGCACCCGCATCCGCCGCGCGCGCCTGCGCGGCGTCGAGTCCCACGGCATGCTGTGCTCGGCACGCGAGCTCGGGCTCGCCGACGACGCCGAGGGGCTGTGGGAGCTCCCGCCCGGGGCGCCGGTGGGAGAGGACCTGCGCCGCTGGCTCGACCTCGACGACCAGGTGCTCGAGGTCGCGCTCACGCCGAACCGCGCCGACTGCCTGAGCGTGCGCGGCATCGCGCGCGAGACCGCAGCGCTCCACGGCGTCGCCCTCGGCGGGCCGCGCTGGGAGCCGGTCGCGGCCGCGCGCGAGGACCGCCTCCCGGTCGCGGTCGAGGCCCCCGAGGCCTGCCCGCGCTACCTCGGGCGCGTGGTGCGCGGCGTGGACCCGGCGGCGCGCACGCCCCTGTGGATGGCCGAGCGCCTGCGGCGCGCCGGGCTGCGCAGCCTGGGGCCGCTGGTGGACGTCACCAACTATGTCCTGCTCGAGCTCGGCCAGCCGCTGCATGCCTTCGACCTCGCGCGCCTGCGCGAGGGGATCACGGTGCGGCTTGCGCGCGCCGGCGAGCGCATCGCGCTGCTCGACGGGCGCGAGGTCGCGCTCGAGCCCGACACCCTCGTCATCGCCGATGCCGGCGGCCCCGTGGCGCTCGCCGGCATCATGGGCGGGGCGGGGAGCGCGGTGGGCCCCGGAACGCGCGACGTCTTCCTGGAGTGCGCCTTCTTCGCCCCGGGGGCCATCGCCGGGCGCGCGCGCCGCCACGGCCTCCACACCGAGTCCTCGCACCGCTTCGAGCGCGGCGTCGATCCCGCCATGCAGCGCGAGGCCCTCGAGCGCGCCACGGGGCTGCTGCTCGAGATCGCCGGCGGCGAGCCCGGCCCCGTCACCGAGGTGGTCTCGGAGGCCCACCTGCCCCGACGCCCCGTGGTCGCCTTCCGGCCCCAGCGCGCGCGGCGCCTGCTGGGCGCGGAGCTCGCCGACGGCGAGATGCGCGCCATCCTCGAGCGCCTGGGGCTCGCCTGCGAGGCGCCGGGGGAGGGGCCCTGGCGGGTCACGCCGCCGAGCTGGCGCTTCGACCTCGCCATCGAGGCCGACCTGGTCGAGGAGGTGGCGCGGCTCCACGGCTACGGGCGCCTGCCCGAGACGCCGCTCGCGGGGAGCCCCGTCATGCCCCCGGCGCCCGAGGGCCGGCTGGACGAGGGGCGCATTCGGGCCCTGCTCGCCGACCGCGGCTACCACGAGGCGGTGACCTACAGCTTCGTGCCGGAGGCGCTCCAGCGGCGCCTCGACCCGGAGGCGGAGCCCGTCCGGCTCCAGAACCCGCTCTCGGCCGAGCTCGCCGTCATGCGCACCACCGCCTGGGTCGGGCTCCTGCAGGCGCTGCAGCGCAACCTCGCGCGCCAGCAGGAGCGCGTGCGTCTGTTCGAGCTCAGCATGAGGTTTGTGAGGCAAGGCAGCGAGATCACACAGGAAAAGACGCTCGCAATCCTTGCCGCGGGGCCCGCCTGGCCGGAGCAGTGGGGGCTCGATTCCCGCCGCCCGGTGGACTTCCACGACGTGAAGGGGGACCTGGAGGCGCTCGCGGCGGCGACGGGCGCGCCCGGGGCCTTCGCCTTCGAGGCCGCCGCGCACCCCGCCCTGCACCCGGGCCAGTCCGCGCGGGTGCTGCGCGACGGCGAGCCCGTGGGCTGGATCGGCGCGCTGCACCCCGAGGTGGCCGGCGCCCTCGATGTCGGCGTGCCGGTGGTGCTGCTCGAGGTGGCGCTCGAGGCCGTGCGGCGCGCCCGTGTGCCGCGCTTCGAGCCCCTCTCGCCGTTCCCCGCGGTGCGGCGTGATCTCGCCGTCGTCGTCGACGAGGCCGTGCCGGCCGCGCGCATCGCCGAGACCGTGCGCGCGGCGGCGGGGCCGCTGCTGCGGGAGCTGCGGATATTTGACGTCTATACGGGTCCCGGCGTAGAGGCGGGGCGAAAAAGTGTTTCTTTAGGCTTGATTTTTCAGGAAAGTTCGCGCACGCTTACGGACGAGGAGATCAATGGCGTGGTCGCCCGCGTCGTCGCGCGGCTCGAGGAGGCGGTGGGCGCCACGCTCAGACAATAAGACGGAGCACGCGATCCATGGCACTCACCAAGGCCGACATGGCCGAGCGGCTGTTCGAGGAGCTGGGGCTCAACAAGCGTGAGGCCAAGGAGCTGGTCGAGATGTTCTTCGAGGAGATCCGGGTCGCGCTCGAGAACGGCCACCAGGTCAAGCTCTCGGGCTTCGGCAACTTCGACCTGCGCGACAAGAACGAGCGCCCCGGACGCAACCCCAAGACAGGGGAGGAAATTCCCATCTCGGCGCGCCGCGTGGTCACCTTCCGTCCCGGGCAGAAGCTGAAGGCGCGGGTGGAGGCCTATGCTGGAACCCGGGAACAACTCTGAGCTGCCGCCGATCCCGGCCAAGCGCTACTTCACCATCCGCGAGGTGAGCGAGCTGTGCGGTGTCAAGCCGCACGTGCTGCGCTACTGGGAGCAGGAGTTCCCCCAGCTCAAGCCCGTCAAGCGCCGTGGCAACCGCCGCTACTACCAGCGCCAGGACGTGCTGATGGTGCGCCAGATCCGCAACCTGCTCTACGAGCAGGGCTTCACCATCGGCGGCGCGCGCCAGCGGCTCTCGAGCGAGGAGGTCAAGGAGGACATGAGCCAGGCGCGCGAGATCGTGCGCGAGGTGCGGCGCGAGCTCGAGGAGGTGCTGCGCATCCTGCGCCGCTGAGCCGCGCCCCTTCCGCGGCCCGGCGGCGATCCGCTATCCTATGCACCCCGCCCGTGGCGGGGCCTTCCCAGATCCGTTCGGGGCGTAGCGCAGTCTGGTAGCGCACCAGCATGGGGCGCTGGTGGTCGTGGGTTCGAATCCCGCCGCCCCGACCAATTCCGCCGTGCCCGCTTCGCGGGAGGGCGCGGGAGACGGGTCACGGGAGACGGGTTACGGGTCACGGTGACGGGCCGCCGTAGACCGCGGACCGCAACCTGTAACCTGTAGCCTGTAGCCTGGCCGGGGCACCAACCCTCGCTTCCCGATCCCTGTCTCCCGCCACTCTCGATTGTGGGAGGGGCTTCCAGCCCCGACCAAATGGCCGCGCGCGCAGCGCGCACCAGCCCTCGTCTCCCGACGCCCGTCTCTCGCCCCTGTCGCCGCAGGCGGTCGCGGCTAGAAGCCGTCCCCGCTTCGCGGGAGTCCACGGGAGACGGGAGACGGGTGACGGGTTACGGGTTACGGGTTACGGGTCACGGTGACGGGCCGCCGTAGACCGCGGACCGCAACCTGTAACCTGTAGCCTGTAGCCTGTAGCCTGGCCGGGGCACCAAC
>WFOW01000281.1 GCA_015487895.1 Gammaproteobacteria bacterium
CCCGTCTCCCGTCTCTCCCGTGACCCCCTCCCGCGCCTCTGCCCCCCGGACGCATGGGCTACCCTATGCCCCCATGCCCGGCCCGGACTCCAGCCGCGCCCCCGTCACGCGCTTCGCGCCCAGCCCGAGCGGGAGGCTCCACGTCGGCAACGCGCGCACGGCGCTCTTCGCCTGGCTGCTCGCGCGCGGCCGCGGCGGGCGCTTCCTGCTGCGCATCGAGGACACGGACGCGGCGCGCACGGAGCCCGGGGCCGAGGCCGCGATCCTCGAGGACCTGCGCTGGCTGGGGCTCGACTGGGACGAGGGCCCGGACGTGGGCGGGCCGCACGGGCCCTACCGCCAGTCCGAGCGCGCCGCGCTTCACGCCGGGCTCCTCGCGCGCCTCGAGGCGGCCGGGCACCTTTACCCCTGCTTCTGCACGCCCGAGACCCTGGAGGCGGCGCGGGCGGCGCAGCGCGCCCGGGGCGAGCCGCCGCGCTACCCCGGCACCTGCGCGCGGCTCGCGCCCGGGGAGGCGCGCCGGCGCCTGGCGCGCGGCGAGCCCGCGGCGCTGCGCTTCCGGGTGCCCGCGGGCCGGCGCGTCGCCTTCGACGACCTCGTGCGCGGGCCGCAGGCCATCGAGAGCGACGCCCTCGGCGACTTCGTCGTGCGGCGCGCCGACGGCCGGCCTGCCTTCCTGTTCGCCTCGGCCGTGGACGACGCCCACATGGGCGTCACCCACGTCCTTCGCGGCGAGGACCACCTCGCCAACACCCCGCGCCAGCTCCTGCTGCTGGAGGCGCTGGGGCTCGACGCGCCGCGCTACGGGCACCTGCCGCTGGTGGTGGACGCCGCCGGGCGGCCGCTGTCCAAGCGGACGGGCGCGGCGGCGCTCGCGGGGCTGCGCGCCGAGGGCTTCCTGCCGCTCGCGGTGGCGAACCTGCTGGCGCGCCTCGGCCACCGCTACCCCGACGGGGCGCTGCTCGCCCTGGATGCGCTCGCCGCGGGCTTCGACCCGGCGGCGGTGGCGCGCGCGCCGGCGCGCCTCGATCCCGCGCAGCTCGAGCGCTGGCAGCGCCTCGCCCTGGACGCGCTCGAGGAGGGCGGCTTCGCCGCCTGGGCCGCGGAGGCGGCACCGTTGCCGGAGGACAAGACGCGCCGCGAGGCCTTCCTGGCCCTCGTGCGGCCCAACGTGCTGCGCCGGCGCGACGTCGCCGCCTGGGCGGCGATCCTGCTCGAGGGGCGCTTCGAGTATGATGGGCGCGCGCGCGCCGCGCTGGCCGAGGCCGGCGCCGGATGGCTCGAGCGGGCCGCGGCGGCGGCCGCGGCCGCGGGCGACGGGGGCGCGGTGCCGGAGGCGGTGGCCGCCGAGACGGGCGCGCGCGGGCGGAAGCTGTTCCATCCCCTGCGGGCGGCGCTCACGGGCCGGACGGACGGCCCCGCGCTGCGCGACGTGGCCGCCTTCCTCGGCGGCGCCGAGTGCGCCGCGCGCCTGCGGCGCGCGGCCGCCGCCGTGCGGGGAGGGGGAGAGGGGCCTTGAGCAAGCTGCCGGAGATCCGTGTCCACAACACGCTGACGCGCCGCAGGGAGCGGCTCGAGCCGCTCGAGCCGGGGCACGTGCGCATGTACGTGTGCGGCATGACGGTCTACGACCTCTGCCACCTGGGGCATGCGCGCGTGCTCGTGGTCTTCGACACCTTCGTGCGCTACCTGCGCTCGGTGGGCTACCGCGTGACCTACGTGCGCAACGTCACGGACATCGACGACAAGATCATCGCCCGCGCCCGCGAGCTCGGGGTCGGCTTCCGCGAGCTGACCGAGCGCTACATCGCCGCCATGCACGAGGACGCCGCCGCGCTCGGCGTGCTCGCGCCCGACCACGAGCCGCGCGCGACGGGCAACGTGGACGCCATCATCGAGCTCATCGGGCGCCTGCTCGAGCGCGGCTACGCCTACCGCGCCCCCAACGGCGACGTCTACTACGACGTCTCGCGCTTCGAGGGCTACGGCGGGCTCTCGGGCAAGCGGCCGGAGGAGCTGCGCGCGGGCGCGCGCGTGGCCGTGGAGGAGGCCAAGGACGATCCCCTCGACTTCGCGCTGTGGAAGGCGGCCAAGCCCGGCGAGCCGAGCTGGGACTCGCCCTGGGGACCCGGGCGGCCGGGCTGGCACATCGAGTGCTCGACCATGTCCATGCGCTGCCTGGGCGAGCAGTTCGACGTCCACGGCGGCGGCATGGATCTCGTGTTCCCGCACCACGAGAACGAGATCGCCCAGTCCGAGGCCGCCACCGGGCGCCATCCCTTCGTGCGCACGTGGATGCACGTCGGCTTCGTGCAGGTCGACGAGGAGAAGATGTCCAAGTCGTTGGGCAACTTCTTCACCATCCGCGAGATCCTCGCCCGCCACCGCCCGGAGGCGGTCCGCGCCTTCATCCTCGGCAGCCACTACCGCAGCCCCCTCAACTACACCGCCGAGGCGCTCACCCAGGCCGAGCACGCCCTCGAGCGCCTCTACACGGCGCTGCGCGGGCTGGAGCTTGCGCCCGCGGCGACCGCGCCCGAGCCGTGGGCGGGGCGCTTCCACGCCGCCATGGCCGACGACCTCGGCACGCCGGAGGCGCTCGCCGTGCTCCACGAGATGGCGCGCGAGGTCAACCGCCTGCGCGACGCCGGGCGGCCTGCCGAGGCCGCGCGCCTCGCCGCCGGCATGCGGACACTGGGCGCGCCCCTGGGGCTGCTCCAGGCCGACCCCGAGGCCTTCCTCAAGGCGGCGCCGGCCGGCGGTGCGGAGGGCCCGGACGAGGCCGAGATCGAGCGCCTGGTGGCCGCCCGTGCCGAGGCCCGGCGGCGCCGCGACTGGGCCGAGGCCGACCGCATCCGCGACGCCCTGCGCGAGCGCGGCATCGTGCTGGAGGACACGCCGGAAGGGACGGTCTGGCGCCGCGCGGTGGACTGAGCCGCACGGGGCGTGCCGGGGCGTGGGGCGCGGCCGCCGCCGGCACCCCGCTCCCCTCGCCGGCTCCCGCCGGCAGTGGCACGGCGTGTATCATCCGCGGCTCGTCCGAGCCGGAGGCCGCAGATGCCGTTGCCCGTCTGGATCCTGCTCTTCTGCCTGCTCGGGGGCGCGCTGAGCGTCGTGGCGGCCGCCGGCTTCCTGCGGCTCGGGCGGCTGGCCGAGCGGCGGCTGCCGGACCTCGTCAGCTTCGCCACCGGCGCCCTGCTCGGCACCGCCTTCCTCGCGCTCCTGCCGCACGCGCTCGAGGAGCCGGGCGCGCCCGGGGCGCACCGCGTCATGGGCACCGTGCTGCTCGGCGTGCTCGCCTTCTTCGCGCTGGAGAAGCTCGTGCTGTGGCGCCACTGCCACGCCCCCGAGTGCGACGCGCACGGCCCCGGCGAGCCCCCCGCACGGCCGGCGGCCGGGGCCCTGATCCTGGTCGGCGACGCCTTCCACAACTTCGTCGACGGCGTGCTGATCGCAGCGGCCTTCCTCGCCGACATCCATCTCGGCATCGTCACCGCGCTCGCGGTGGCCGCCCACGAGATCCCGCAGGAGGTGGGCGACTTCGCGATCCTGCTGCACAGCGGCTACGGCCGCGCGCGCGCCTTCGCCTACAACCTGCTCTCGGGGCTCGCCACCGTCGTCGGGGGGCTGCTCGGCTGGGCGGCGCTCGCGCCCGCGCACGGCGCGCTCGCCTACGTGCTCGCCGTGGCGGCGGCGAGCTTCGTCTATATCGCCGTCGCCGATCTGATCCCGGACCTGCACCGGCGGCTCGCGCCCGGCGAGACCGCCCGCCAGCTCGCCCTCATCGCCCTCGGCGTCGGCGTCGTCGCCCTCGGCCACACCTTCGCCCACTGACCCGGCACCGGCCCGCCACCCCTGCGCGCGCCTGCGTGGCCAGGTGGTCGCGGATCGTGAGCGTCCGCACGCGGCGAACGCCTCCAACGCCGGCATCGCCCTGTCGCCCGTCACGACGGCCTAGGCGCGCCCGGCGAGCGCGCGCCCCAGGATCCGGTTGCCGGCCTCGTCGGCGAGGGTCCTCAGGCGCAGCCGCGGCCGTACCGTCGCGGAGCGCTCCGGCACGTCCGGACGCCGGGAGCCGGCGACCCTAAAGGCACGTGCCGCGGGGCCGATAGCCTCTCCGGAAGGCGGCTGGACCGCCCTGGAGGGGAGGTGCGTGCCATGACTGCGCCCATGGAGCTGCTGGACGGGCTTTCCTTCCGCGCCAGCGTCGACCGCATGGTCGACCGCGCCCTGGAGGCCCTGAAGATCGACCCCGGCACCGCCGAGGCCATCAAGTCCTGCGCCTCGGTGCTCAAGGTCCAGTTCCCGGTCGAGATCGACGGGCGCATCGAGGTCTTCACGGGCTGGCGCGCCGTCCACAGCACGCACCGGCTGCCGGCCAAGGGCGGCATCCGCTACGCCCCGGACGTGGGCCAGGGCGAGGTCGAGGCCCTCGCCGCGCTCATGACCTACAAGTGCGCCGTGGTGGACGTGCCCTTCGGCGGCTCCAAGGGGGCGCTGCTCATCGACCCGCGGCGCTACACGCGCGACCAGCTTCGCCGCATCACGCGCCGCTTCACCGCCGAGCTCGCCCGGCGCGGCTTCCTCAGCCCGGCGACCAACGTGCCCGCGCCCGACATGGGCACGGGCGAGCGCGAGATGGCCTGGATCGCCGACACCTACAAGCACCTCTTCCCCGAGGACGTGAACCACCTCGCCTGCGTCACGGGCAAGCCGGTCACCCTGGGCGGCATCCGCGGGCGCAAGGAGGCGACCGGGCGCGGGGTCCAGTACGCCCTCCAGGAGTTCTTCCGCCATCCGGCCGCGGTGCGCGAGGCGGGGCTCAAGGGCGGCCTCGGCGACCAGCGCATCGTCGTGCAGGGCCTCGGCAACGTCGGCTACCACGCCGCGAAGTTCCTCTCCGAGGAGGACGGCGCGCGCATCGTCGCCGTCATCGAGCGCGACGGCGCCGTCGTCAACGAGGCGGGGCTCGACGTCGAGGCCGTGCGCCGGCACCTGGTCGAGCACGGCGGCGTGAAGGGGTTTGCGGGAGCGACCTACGTGGAGGACGGCGCCTCGGTGCTCGAGCTCGAGTGCGACATCCTGCTGCCGGCGGCCATGGAGGGGGCGATCCACGCCGGCAACGCCGAGCGCATCCGCGCGCGCATGATCGCCGAGGCCGCCAACGGCCCGGTCACCCACGAGGCCGACGAGATCCTGCGCCGCCGCGGCGTGACCATCCTGCCGGACCTCTACCTCAACGCCGGCGGCGTCACCGTCTCCTACTTCGAGTGGATCCGCAACCTCTCGCACATCCGCTTCGGCCGCATCGACCGCCGCTTCGACGAGATGCGCGGCAACCACTACGCCCAGGCGCTCGAGGAGCTCACGGGCAAGGCGGTGCCGGAGTGGATGCGCGCGCGCATGACCCGAGGCGCCGACGAGCTCGACCTGGTGCGCTCCGGCCTCGACGACACCATGCGCACCGCCTTCCAGGACATCCGCGCCACCCTCGAGGCCAATCCGAAGCTCGGCGACTACCGCACCGCCGCCTACGTGATCGCCGTGCGCAAGATCGCCCGCGCCTACATCGACGTCGGCGTCTATTGAACGGGTTGCGGGAGACGGGTTGCGGGAGACGGGAAAGAATGGCCGCGCGCGGAGCGCGCACCGACCCTCGCCTCCCGACCCCCGTCTCTCGCCTCTGCCGCCGCAGGTGGTCGCGCCTGGAAGGCGCTTGTAAAGTACGCGGGAGACGGGTTGCGGGGGACGGGAAAGAATGGCCGCGCCCGGAGGGCGCACCGACCCTCGCCCCCCGACCCCCGTCTCTCGCCTCTGCCGCCGCAGGTGGTCGCGCCTGGAAGGCGCTTGTAAAGTACGCGGGAGACGGGTTGCGAGAGGCGGGAAAGAATGGCCGCGCGCGGAGCGCGCACCGACCCTCGCCTCCCGACCCCCGTCTCCCGCCACTCTGGATCGTGGGAGGGCTTCCAGCCCTGACCAAATGGCTGCGCGCGAAACGCGCACCGATCCTCGCCTCCCGCCTCTGGGCGCTCGCCGGTCCGCGGGGCGCTCCACCGGGCACCGCATGCCGTGAACCGCGAACCGCACCTCTATATACTCACCCCCATGCGCCACATGGTCACCGTCGTCGGGCGCGACCGGCCCGGCATCGTCGCCGCCCTCGCGCAGGCCCTCTACGAGGCCGGCTGCAACCTGGCCGAGGCCTCCATGGCCCGGCTCGCGGGCACCTTCGCCGTCATGGTGATGGTGGCGTGCGAGCGCGACGCCGCGGGCCTGGAGGCGGTGCTGCGGCCCGTGGCCGAGCGCCTCGGCCTGCGCGTGCACGTCGACCCCGTCGAGGGCGAGGCGGGGCCGAGCCCCGAGCCCGACGTGCGCGTGACGGTCTCGGGCGCCGACCGGGCGGGCATCGTCGCGCGGGTGGCGGGGGCGCTCGCCGAGGCCGGGGTCAACATCCTCGACCTCGAGTCCGCCGTCGCCACGGGCCCCGGGGGGCCGATCTACATCCTCCACATCGAGGGCCAGGCCGCGCGCGGCATCGAGCCCGTGCGCGAGGCCATGGCCGCCGTCGCCAGGGAGGGTATCGACGTGAGCGTGCGCCCCGTCGAGCCCGTGGTCGGCTGAGCCGGGAGGGCCGATGGCGGTCCTGCCGATCCTCACCTATCCGGATCCCCGTCTGAAGCAGGTCTCGGAGCCGGTCGAGCGCATCGACGACGAGCTGCGTGCCTTTATCGCCGACCTCGAGGAGACCATGCGCGCCGGCCCCGCCGCCGTCGGCATCGCCGCCCCCCAGGTGGGCCGCTTCCAGCGCATCGTCATCGTCGACGTCTCCGGCGCGCGCCGCGCCAACCCCGACCACCACGGCCGCATGGTCCTGATCAACCCCGAGATCACGGAGTGGGAGGGCCTGGAGGTCGGTCGCGAGGGCTGCCTTTCGGTGCCGGACTACACCGGCAAGGTCGTGCGGGCCCGGCGCATCACGGTGCGCGCCCTCGACGAGCACGGGCGCGCGCGCGAGTACCGCTGCACGGGCTACGAGGCCCGCGCCGTGCAGCACGAGGTCGACCACCTCGACGGCATCCTCTTCCTGGACCGGCTGGTGAGCCGCCGCGCCGACCTCTTCCGCCGCCGCTGACCTATACTTTCCGTCATGGACGCCGAGGCACCCACGCGGTTTGAGCGGATCACCGTCGATCCGGAGGTGATGGGCGGGCGGGCGTGCATTCGCGGGTTGCGCATCCCCGTGGCCGTGATCGTCCGGCTCGTGGCGCGGGGCGCCTCCTTCGAGGAGATTCTGGCCGGCTATCCCGATCTTACCAGGGAAGACATCCAGCAGGCGCTCGAGTATGCCGCCTGGCTCACGGACGAGCGGATCCACACGCCCTGAGGCTCCTCTCCGGCTCCTCGTCGATGCCTGCGTGGATACGCGGCTCGCAGCCTGGCTTCGCGGGCGCGGGCACGACGCGCTCCATTTGTGCGAGCTGGGGCTTCAGCGGCTGCCGGATCCTGGGGTTTTCGCGCTGGCGGTTGCCGAGCGGCGTATCCTGCTGACACATGACCTCGACTTCGCCGAGATCTGGGCGCTCGGCCGCAGGCACGGTACGACGGGAGTGGTTCTGTTCCGGCTCCATGACCCCCGCATCCAACGTCTCCAGGCTCGGCTGGAGATGGTCCTGGCCGAGTGTGGCGCGGCCCTGCGGGACGGCGCGGTGGTCCTGGTGGAGGACCGGCGTCACCGGGTGCGGCGGCCGGACGGCCCCTGAGGCGGGTCCCGCGGCCCGTCGCGCGCGGTCCCGCCGGGGCCGGCGCCGGCGGTGCCTTGAAATGCCCCGGCTCGCCCCCAATCTGGGCACCTAGCAGGAAGCCCTGAAAAATCCGACTTTTTCAGAGCTTCCCCGCGGCCAGGGACGGCCGCGGAAGGGCCCATGCACATGGAAGTGCATGACGATGCAGGGAGAAATCAAAATGGCCGCGAAGCACCTTAGCGGATCAATCCGCGTAGCGGATTGATCAGAGTTTCCAGCACGTTTTCCGGACCCGGGAGAGAAGATCCATGCGGATGGACCGGCTGACCACCAAGTTCCAGGAGGCGCTCCAGGACGCGCAGAGCCTGGCCGTCGGGCGCGACCACCAGATGATCGAGCCCGTCCACCTGATGGTGGCCCTGCTCGACCAGGAGGGCTCGACGGTGCGCCACCTCCTGGCCCAGGCCGACGTCAACGTCGACTGGCTGCGCGCCGAGCTGGGGGCGGTGCTCGACCGCCTGCCCACCGTCCAGGGGGCGCCGGGCGAGGTCCACCTCTCCAACGACCTCGTCAAGCTGCTGAACCTCACGGACAAGCTCGCCCAGCAGCGCAAGGACCACTACATCTCGAGCGAGCTCTTCGTCCTCGCCGCGCTCGAGGACAAGGGCACCCTGGGCGAGCTGCTGCGCAAGGCCGGCGCCAGCAAGGGCGCCCTCGAGAAGGCCATCGAGAGCATCCGCGGCGGCCAGCCCGTGGACGACCCCTCGGCCGAGGACCAGCGCCAGGCGCTCGAGAAGTACACCATCGACCTCACCGAGCGCGCCGAGCAGGGCAAGCTCGACCCGGTGATCGGCCGCGACGACGAGATCCGCCGCACCATCCAGGTGCTGCAGCGGCGCACCAAGAACAACCCGGTCCTGATCGGCGAGCCCGGCGTGGGCAAGACCGCGATCGTCGAGGGCCTTGCCCAGCGCATCGTCAACCGCGAGGTGCCCGAGGGGCTGCGCGACAAGCGCATCCTCGCCCTCGACATGGGCGCGCTCATCGCCGGCGCCAAGTTCCGCGGCGAGTTCGAGGAGCGTCTCAAGGCGGTGCTGCGCGAGATCTCGCAGAGCCAGGGGCGCATCATCCTCTTCATCGACGAGATCCACACCATCGTCGGGGCCGGCAAGGCCGAGGGCGCGATCGACGCGGGCAACATGCTCAAGCCCGCCCTCGCGCGCGGCGAGCTGCACTGCATCGGCGCCACCACGCTCGACGAGTACCGCAAGTACATCGAGAAGGACGCCGCCCTCGAGCGCCGCTTCCAGAAGGTGCTGGTCGAGGAGCCCACGGTCGAGGACACCATCGCCATCCTGCGCGGGCTCAAGGAGCGCTACGAGGTGCACCACGGCGTGGAGATCACGGACTCGGCCATCATCGCCGCGGCCACGCTCTCGCACCGCTACATCACCGACCGCAAGCTCCCGGACAAGGCCATCGACCTCATCGACGAGGCGGCCTCGCGCATCCGCATGGAGATCGACTCCAAGCCCGAGGAGCTCGACCGCCTCGAGCGGCGCCTGATCCAGCTCAAGATCGAGCGCGAGGCGCTCAAGAAGGAGACGGACGAGGCCTCGAGGAAGCGCCTCGAGAAGCTCGAGGAGGAGATCGCGCGCCTCGAGCGCGAGTACTCCGACCTCGAGGAGCTGTGGAAGGCCGAGAAGGCGGCGCTGCAGGGCGCGACCCACATCAAGGAGGAGCTCGAGCGCGCGCGCATCGAGCTCGAGACCGCGCGCCGCGCGGGCGACCTGCAGCGCGTGGCCGAGCTCCAGTACGGGCGCATCCCGGAGCTGCAGCGCCAGCTCGAGCGGGCCGCCGAGGCCGAGAAGCAGGAGTTCAAGCTGCTGCGCAACAAGGTCACCGAGGAGGAGATCGCCGAGGTGGTCTCGCGCTGGACCGGCATCCCGGTGTCCAAGATGCTCGAGTCCGAGCGCGAGAAGCTGCTGCGCATGGAGGAGGAGCTGCGCAAGCGCGTGGTCGGCCAGGACGAGGCCGTCACGGCCGTGTGCGACGCCATCCGCCGCGCGCGCGCGGGGCTGTCCGACCCCAACCGCCCGAACGGCTCCTTCCTCTTCCTCGGCCCCACCGGCGTGGGCAAGACCGAGCTGTGCAAGGCGTTGGCCGACTTTCTCTTCGACACCGAGGACGCGCTCGTGCGCATCGACATGTCGGAGTTCATGGAGAAGCACTCGGTGGCGCGCCTCATCGGCGCCCCGCCGGGCTACGTCGGCTACGAGGAGGGCGGCTACCTCACCGAGGCGGTGCGTCGCCGTC
>WFOW01000282.1 GCA_015487895.1 Gammaproteobacteria bacterium
GTGGATGCTGACCACGATCTCGCCCTCGCGCAGGCCGAAGGCCGCGGCCGCCTCCGGGTCGTGGATCTCCGCCACCTCCTGCACCTCGAGGTAGTGGTTTCCGGAGCCCAGGGTGCCCATCTCGTCACGCTGGCGCTGCTTGGCCCGCTCCGAGACGCACTCGGGGCGCGCGCCCGACATGCGCCCGCGCTCCTCGATGCGCTCGAGGTCCTCCGGCCGTCCCCAGCCGCGCTCGATCGCCCACTGCGCGCCGCCGCGCAGCATGGCATCCATCTCCCTGGCGTCGAGGCGGATCCTGCCGGTGCTGCCGACGCCGGCCGGGACCTTGGCGTAGAGCATGTCGGCGAGGGCCTCCTTCGCGGGCTCCACGTCGGCCCGCGTGAGCCCCGTGGTGAGCGTGCGCACGCCGCAGGAGATGTCGAAGCCGACCCCGCCGGCCGAGACCACCCCGCCCTCCTCGGCGTCGAAGGCGGCGACGCCGCCGATGGGGAAGCCGTAGCCCCAGTGGGCGTCCGGCATGGCGTAGGCGGCCTGCACGATGCCGGGAAGCGTGGCGACGTTGGCCGCCTGCTCGAGGACCTTCTCGTCCATCTCGCGCACGAGCGCCTCGCTGGCGTACAGGATGGCGGGCACGCGCATGGCGCCCGTGGGCGGGATGACCCAGGTGTGCTCGTCGCGGCGTTCGAGGCGGCTCGTGTCCATGGCTGCGACCTCCTGCCCGTGGGGCTCAGACGTCCACCACGCACTCGGCGACCCACGCGCCGTCCCCGCGCCGGCGCACGGCGAGCGAGGTGTAGGTCGCGCCCTTGACCTCGACGGCCGGGGCGTGGCGCGCGCGGTCGACCGGCTCGCCCCAGGCCTCGCCCTCCAGGCGCCCGTCCTCGATGCGCACCGCGTAGCGGCCGAAGAGCATGTGGCGGGTGGCCATCTCGTAGACGAGGGCGTTGAGCCAGTCGGCGAGCAGCAGCTCCAGGTCCGGGGCCTCGCAGCGGACCGTGACGCGCTCGCGGGCGGCGACGCGGGCGGGATCGGTGATCGCCGCCGTCAGCGCCAGCGCCGCCTGCTCGAAGGCCTCCTCGGGCGTCCTCCCCACGCCCCGCACGCCGACGTCGGCGTCGTGCTCGAAGTGCTCCCAGCACGGCGGCGCGCAGGCCATCGCGGCTCTCCGCTCGGCTCCATCGTCCGAAGGTTGCGGCCTTCCGTGCGGGCTTTCAAGCGGAGGCGGAAGGCGGGGGCCGGCTCGCGCCGCCGCCTTCGGTGGCTTGCGGCGTCTCCCCCCGGCCGCCCGTCCCTTCCCTCCCGTCCCTTCGCTGCCGCACCGCCTCGTAGAGGAGCACGGCGACGGCGACCGAGACGTTCAGGCTCTCGGCGGCGCCGGCCATGGGGATGCGCACGAGCGCATCGCAGCGCTCGCGCGTGAGCCGCCGCAGCCCGCGGCCTTCCGCCCCCAACACCAGCGCCAGCGGCCCGCGCAGGTCGGCCCCGTAGAGCTCCAGCGGCGCGCCGGCGTCGGCTCCCACCACGCGCAGGCCGTAGTCCCGCCGCAGCCGCTCGAGGGTGCGCGCCAGGTTGGTCACCTGCACGAAGGGCAGGCGCTCGGCGGCGCCCGCGGCGGCCTTGACGGCCGCCGGCGTCAGGCCGACGGCGCGGTCGCGCGGGGCGAGCACGGCGTGCGCGCCGGCGGCCTCGGCCGTGCGCAGGCAGGCGCCGAGGTTGCGCGGGTCCTCGACGCCGTCGAGGGCGAGCAGGAGCGGCGGCGCCTCCAGCGAGGTGAGCAGCCCGTCGAGGAAGCCCTCCCCGCGCGGCTCGGGGCCGCGGTAGCGCGCCGCCACGCCCTGGTGGTGGCGGTCGCCGGCGATGCGGTCGAGCCGTGCGCGCGGCACGCGCTCGACGGGAACGCCCGCGGCGGCGGCCATGCGGGCGAGGGTCTCGAGGGCCCGCTCGCGCCGGCCCTCGGCGAGCCACAGCCGCTCGACGCGTCCAGGGTCCGCGCGCAGCGCCGCCTCCACGGCGTGGCGGCCGTAGATGGTCCGCGCCCCCACGGCCTCCGGCTAGCGCCGCCGGCGCCGGCCGCGGCCCCCGCGCCGGCTTTCACGCTCGCGCGCGACCGCCGGCCCGCGGTCCTCGACCAGCTCGAAGTCGATCTGGCGCTCGTCGAGGTCCACGCGCAGCACGCGCACGCGCACGCGGTCGGCGAGCTGGTAGACGCGGCCGGTGCGCTCGCCCACCAGGCGGTGGCCGACGGGGTCGAACTGGAAGTAGTCGTCGCCGAGCGTGGTCACGTGCACCAGCCCCTGGGCGTGGATCCCGTCGAGCTCGACGAAGAGGCCGAAGGAGGTCACGCCCGTGACGAGCCCGTCGAAGGCCTCGCCCACCTTGTCCATCATGTACTCGCACTTGAGCCAGTCGACGGCGTCGCGGGTGGCCTCGTCGGCGCGGCGCTCGGTCATGGAGCAGTGGTCGCCGAGGGCGACGAGCCGCTCGTGCGTGCACTCGAACTCCGCCACGGGCCGGCGCGCGATCAGGTGGCGCAGGGCGCGGTGCACGAGCAGGTCCGGGTAGCGGCGGATGGGCGAGGTGAAGTGGGTGTAGGCCTCGACCGCGAGGCCGAAGTGGCCGACGTTGTCCGGGCTGTAGACGGCCTGCTTGAGCGAGCGCAGCAGCACCTGCTCGATGAGGTGGCGGTCGGGCCGGTCCTGGATGCGCCTGAGGAGCTGGGCGTAGTGGCGCGGCTGGGGCTCGTCGCCGCCCCCGAGCCGTAGCCCCAGCTCCGCGAGGAAGGCGCGCACGTCGGCGAGCTTCTCGGCCTCCGGTCCCTCGTGCACGCGGTAGAGCGCGGGGATCCTGGCCCGCAGCAGGCGCCGCGCGGCGGCGACGTTGGCCGCGATCATGCACTCCTCGATCAGCCGGTGGGCGTCGCGGCGCACCACGGGCACGATGCGCTCGATGCGCCGGTCCGGGCCGAAGACGATCTTGGTCTCGGTGGTCTCGAAGTCGATGGCGCCGCGGCGCTCGCGCGCGCGCCGCAGCACGCGGTAGAGGGCGTAGAGCGCCTCGAGCCGCGGCAGCAGCGCCTTCAGGCGGCGGCGCTCGCCGCGGTCGCCGTCCTCCATCGCGGCGGCGACGCGCTCGTAGGTCAGGCGCGCGGCCGAGCGCATCACGGCGTCGAAGAAGCGCGCGCGCCGGATCTGGCCGTCACGGCCGACGAGCATCTCGCAGGCCATGCACAGGCGGTCGACCTCGGGGTTGAGCGAGCACAGGCCGTTGGAGAGCGCCTCCGGCAGCATGGGGATCACGCGCTCGGGGAAGTAGACCGAGTTGCCGCGGCGCTCGGCCTCGGCGTCGAGGGCGCTGCCGGGCCGCACGTACCAGGAGACGTCGGCGATCGCCACGATCAGGCGGAAGCCCTCGCCGCGGCGCTCGCACCAGACGGCGTCGTCGAAGTCGCGCGCGTCCTCGCCGTCGATCGTGACGAGCTCGAGGCCGCGCAGGTCCACCCGCCCCGTCTTGGCCTCCTCCGGCACCGTCTCGCCGAAGGCGGCGGCCTCGGCCAGGACTTCCGGCGGCCACTCGTGGGGGATGTCGTGCGCGCGGATGGCGATGTCGATCTCCATCCCGGGCGCCATGTGCTCGCCCACCACCTCGGCCACGCGGCCGATGGGCTGGCTGTGGAAGGTGGGCGGCTCGGTGATCTCGACCACCACGATCTGGCCCGGGCGGGCGCCGCCGCGCGCCTCCGGCGGCACGACGATGTCGTGGGCCAGGCGCTTGTTGTCGGGGACCACGAAGCCGATGCCGCTCTCCTCGAAGTAGCGCCCCACGACGCGGTGGACGGCGCGCTCGAGCACCTCCACCACCTCGCCGATGCGCCGTCCGCGGCGGTCGACGCCGGCGATGCGCACCACGGCGCGGTCGCCGTGCATGAGGGCGCGCATCTGGCGCGGCGGGATGAAGACGTCCTCGCCGCCGCCCTCGTCCGGGATCAGGAAGCCGAAGCCGTCCGGGTGGCCGACCACGCGCCCGCGCACCAGGTTGGTGTGGTCCACGGGCACGTAGGCGCCGCGGCGGTTGCGCACGAGCTGGCCGTCGCGCTCCATGGCGGCGAGCCGCCGCCCTAGGGCCACCAGGTCGCGGGGCTCGGTGAGGCCGAGGGCCCCGGCCAGGGCCTCCTCGTCCATGGGGCCGCCATGCGCGCGCAGGGTCTCGAGGATGAACTCGCGGCTCGGGATCGGGCGCTCGTAGCGCCGGGCCTCGCGCTCGGCGTAAGGGTCCCGGCGCGCGGGGCGCTGGGCTCTGCTGCGGCGTCGCTTCACGTAGGGGTGCACCTTCCTGGACGGGCGCCCCGCGGGGCGGGCGCGTTGACAGGCCCGTGGGCCATCGGTAGATTTCTCCGCTCCCGGCGCGCGGTCCCGCGCGCCCACCAATCCCTTCCCTTGCCGGGGTGGCGGAATTGGTAGACGCGCTAGTTTCAGGTACTAGTGGGGGAAACCCCGTGGAGGTTCAAGTCCTCTCCCCGGCACCATCCTTCCGCTCCACGGACCGCCTCGGGCGGGAGCGCGGATTCTAACCCAACCCGGCGCGCTTTCCACGCCGCCCCTCCGGAATCCGGGATGCGCCGTTCGCGCCTCGGATGGTGTCCGGCAGGCGCCCGCTGCGCTATGGTGAGCGCATGGACGAGCCCGCTCCCTGCCCCTGGATCGTGGAGGCCACCCCCGAGAGCTTCGGGCGCCTGGTGCTCGAGAACTCGCGCAAGGGGCCCGTGCTCGTGAACTACTGGGCCCGCTACGCGGGCCCGTGCCTGCGGCTGTGGCCCGTGCTCGAGCGGCTCGCGCGCGACTACGGGGGGCGCTTCCTGCTGGCCAACCTCGACTGCGGCCGCCATGCCGCCTTCGCGCGCGCGCAGGGCGTGACGAGCCTGCCGCTGCTGCGGCTCTATCGCGACGGTGAGGTGCGCGAGACCGTGCACGGCTACGAGGGCGAGCAGCCCCTGCGCCGCCTGCTGGACCGCCATGTGCCGCGCCCCTCGGACCGCGCCGCGGCGCTCGCCCTCCGCCGGCTCGAGGCGGGCGAGCACGAGGCGGCGCTCGCCGCGCTGCGCGAGGCCCTCGCCGCCGACCCCGGCAACCCGCGCCTGCCCGCGGCCTACGCCAAGGCGCTGGTCCGCGCCGGCCGTCCCGCGGAGGCCGCCGCCTGGATCGCGGGCCTGCCGCGCGCGCTGCGCGAGCGCGAGGACCTCGACACCCTCCGCGGCCACGCCGCCTTCCTCGCGGCGGCCTCCGATGCCCCGGACGAGGCCGCGCTCCGCGCGGAGATCGCGGCCGCTCCGGGGGAGATCGGGCCGCGCTTCCGCCTCGCGGCGGTCCTGCTCCGGGCCGACCGCCTCGACGAGGCGCTGGAGACCCTCCTCGAGACCCTGCGTGTGTGCGGCGACACCGCCGAGCACGACGTCCTGCGCGGCCTGGTGGCGCTCTTCCGCATGCTGGGCCCGGACGATCCCCGCGTGCGGCGCCTGCGCCCCCAGGTGGCCGAGCTCCTGGGCCGGGCCGCACCCTTGCGCGCCGGGGGCGGCAGCTAGCGCTGCCTTCCCCCGGCGGGGGCCCTCAATCTCCCGGCAGGCGTGCCGAAATGGATGTCTGGAGGGCCCGCCGCGGGGCGGGGCCGGAGGACGGATGCGGGCATGTGGACGGGCCGCGAAGGGCGCGAATGGGCAGGAGGGCAGGAGAGCCGTCTCCCGTGGGGGAGGACCCGGCAGGGGATCCCGCTGGGGGGCTTCCGCCTGGCGAGGACGGAGGGGCCGGGATGCCGCACGCGGCCTCTGTGAGCCGGCCCCCTTCGCGCAGCCCCGATTCCTGGGTGGAGGCGCTGGAGGAGTCCAAGCTTCCGGTGCTCGCCCGCACCGCGCGCGAGGTCGGCACGGTCACGGGACGGGAGGATGCCTCCGTGGCCGAGCTGGCGGCGGTGGTGCTCCGGGATGCGCCGCTCACCGCGCGCGTGCTGCACGTGGCCAACAGCAGCTACTACAACCCCGCGTCCACCCCCATCAGCACGGTGAGCCGGGCGGTCGTCGTCCTCGGCTTCGAGGCCGTGCGCAGCATCTGCCTCTCGGCGGCCGTGGTCGAGAGCCTGTCGGACGCGCCTCCCGCCGGGCGCGTGCTGGAGGAGCTCGCCCGTGCCGTGCATGCGGCGGTGCAGGCAAAGGCCCTCGAGGGGGCGCGCGGCGGTGCCCGCGGCGAGGAGGTCTTCATCGCCGCGCTCCTGCACCGGATCGGGCCGATGGTGTTCTGGTGGGGAGGCGGAGAAGCGGCCCAGGAGCTGGCACGGGCGCTCGAGGAGAGGGACGGGGAGGATCCGGCGGAGGTGGAAAGATCGGTCCTCGGCTTCTCCCTCGACCGCCTCACGGCGGCCCTCAGCCGCAGCTGGCGTCTCGGCCCGCTGGTGGAGGAGGCCCTGTCCCACCGCCCGGCCGATCCCGCGGCGCGCATCGCGCGTGGCAGCCATGCCCTGGTGGAGGCGATCGGCCGCGGCGGCTGGGCCTCGCCCGAGGCGCAGATGGCCCTGCGCGAGCTCGCCCGCAGCGCCGGGCTGGAGCTGGAGGAGGTGGTGCGTGTGGCGCGGGAGAGCGAGCGGCACGCCGAGGAGACGGCGCGTGCCCTCGGCGGCGAGCCTTTGGCAGCGGCCCTCACCGCCCGTGCCGGAGGGAAGGCGCCGCCCGCCCACGAGGAGCGGAAGGGGGCTCCCGCCCCGGGCCCGTCGTTCCCGTCCGTGCATGCGCATGGCGGCGGGGAGGGCGCGCCAGCGGGCTGGTCCGCCCCCGAGCCCGATCCCATGCTCCAGCTTCGCATCCTGCGCGAGCTCGCGGCGCTCCTCGACGAGCGCCCCAACGTGGTGCTGATGCTGGAGATGGTGCTGGAGGGCCTGCACCGCGGCGTCGGCATGGACCGGGCCCTGTTCGCCCTGCTGTCTCCCGACAGGCGCCTGCTGCGCGCCAAGCACGCCATCGGCGCGGAGACGGAGACCCTGCGCAGGGCCTTCAGGTTCCCGCTGTCGGAGCCCAACGCCATCGTCTCCGTGCTGGAGGGCGGCAGGGCGGTGCTCGTGGACCCCGCCGAGGGAGAAAACCTGGGTCTCACTCCGGAGGTGCTTGCTGTCACGGGCGGCTGTCCCTTCTGCGCGGCGCCGCTGCGGGTGGGGCGCCGCGCGATCGGGCTGCTCTATGCCGACCGCCGCCCGAGCGGACGGCCCATCGACGCCGAGAGCTTCGCCTCCTTCCGGCAGTTCGGCCAGCAGGCCAACCTGGGGCTGGCGGCGCTGGAGCTGCACCGCGCATCCCCGTGAAGGGGGCGGCCGGCCTGCGCGCGCGATCTCAGCCTCCGCCCCCGCCGCCGGATGCGCGGAGCGGGCCGGCCCCGATGCGCTCGAGCACGCGCGCCAGCTCCGAGGCCGGCACCGGGGGGCTCAGCAGGAAGCCCTGCATGACGCGGCATCCGCGTGCGGCGAGCCATTCGCGCTGCGCCTCGGTCTCGACGCCCTCGGCGACGGTGTCGAGACGCAGGCTGCGCGCCATCGCCAGGATGGCCTCGACGATGGCGGCGTCGTCGCTCTGCGACGTGACCTGCCGGGTGAAGGCCTGGTCGATCTTGAGGGCGTCGACGGGGAAGCGCTTGAGGTAGGTGAGCGAGGAATAGCCGGTTCCGAAGTCGTCGATGGCGATGCGCGTCCCCATCCCGCGCAGGCTGCGCAGGATCTCGCTGGCGGTGTCGGTCGCCTGCATGAGGGCGCTCTCGGTGATCTCGATCTCGAGCATGGCGGGATCCATGCCCGCATCGCGCACGAGCTCCGCCAGGCGGCGGGGCACGTCCGGCTGGCGAAGCTGGCAGGCCGAGACGTTGACGGCGAGCCGCGGCAGCGTGAGGCCGGCTGCCCGCAGGCGCGCCATGTCCGCGGCGGCTTTCGCCACCAC
>WFOW01000283.1 GCA_015487895.1 Gammaproteobacteria bacterium
ATCACGATGTTGCCGCCCTTGTGGTAGGCGTTGAGGCGCACGGTGCCGGTCTCGGGCTTGCCCGCGGCGCGCCGCGCCTCCGGCGGCTCGATGCCGTGGTCCACGGCGTTGCGCACCAGGTGCACGAGCGGATCCGAGATCCGCTCCATGACGGTCTTGTCGAGCTCGGTCTGCTCGCCGGCGAGCTCGAGCCGCACCTGCTTGCCGAGCTTGCGCCCGAGGTCGCGCACCATGCGCGGGAAGCGCGCGAAGGCGAAGCTGATGGGCACCATGCGCACCCGCATCACGCTCTCCTGCAGCTCGCGCGTGTTGCGCTCGAGCTGCGCTAGCCCGTCGCGCAGGCGCTCGACGCAGGCGGCGTCGAGACCCTCGAGGCGCTCGCCGATCTCGCCCAGCATGGACTGGGTGATGACGAGCTCGCCGACCATGTTGATCAGGGCGTCGATCTTGTCGATGGAGACGCGGATGGAGCCCGCCTCGCCGCGCGCGCTCGGCCGCCCGGCCGGCCCCGGGGCCTGCTGCGCGGCGTCCGCGGCGCGCTGCGGGCGCTCGTCCTCGAGCGCCCCGATCTCGAGGTCGCAGTCGCCCTCCATCCACTCGAAGATCTCGTCGATCTGGACCCGCTCGACCGCCCCTTCCAGCGTCAGGGTCCAGGCCAGGTGGCAGTCGTGGGGCTCGAGCGCCTCGAGCGGCGGCAGGCGCGAGCAGTCGAGGCTCGCCTCGAGATGCCCCAGGGCGGCCAGCTCCCGCAGCGCGCGCAGCGGCTCGTTGCCGGTGCGCAGCAGGTGCGCGTGCGGGCGGAAGACGATGCGCCAGCGGCGGCCCCCGCCGTCTCCAGCCGCACCGCCGCCCCCGTCTCCTGCACCACCATCCTCCTTTCCGGCCGGCTGCGCACCGGCGCCCTGGAGGGCCTTCAGGCGCGCCTCGGCGGCGGCGAGCGCTGCGGCGTCGGGCTCGGTGCCCTCGCGCGCGGCGGCGAGCAGGTCGCGCAGCACGTCCACCGACTCGAGCAGCGCGTCGGCAAGCGCCTCGTCCATGGTGCGCCGCCCGCCGCGCAGCTCGTCGAGCAGCGTCTCGAGCAGGTGGGTGAAGCCGGCCAGCGCCCGGAAGCCGAAGGTCGCCGCACCGCCCTTCATGGAGTGCGCGGCGCGGAAGACGGCGTTCAGGGTCTCGGCGTCGCCTCCCTGTTCGGCGAGCGCGAGCAGCCCCTGCTCCAGGATCTCGAGCCCCTCCGCGGCCTCCTCGAAGAAGGCCTGGTGGAAGCGTGCGAGGTCCACGCTCATCCCTGCGCCCCTCAGCGCAGCACGCGGTCGACGGTGGCGAGGAGCTGGTCGGGATCGAAGGGCTTGACGATCCAGCCGGTGGCGCCCGCCGCCTTGCCCTCCTGCTTGCGGCTCGCCGCCGACTCGGTGGTCAGCATGAGGATGGGCGTGAACCGGTAGCTCGGCAGCGCGCGCAGCTCACGGATGAGCTGGATGCCGTCCATGTTGGGCATGTTGACGTCCGAGAGGACGAGGTTCACCGGCGTCTTGCGCGCGATCTCGAGCGCCTCCCGGCCGTCGGCGGCCTCGAGGACCTCGTGGCCCGCGTTCTTGAGCGTGAAAGCCACCATCTGGCGCATCGAGGCCGAGTCGTCCACCGCGAGGATCTTCGCCATCTCCGTCACCCTCCCCTGCTGCTCACTCCGCCGTCCCGTCCAGCCCCAGCGCGCCCGCGGCCCCGGCCAGCCGCGCCGCCTCCGCGAGCGCAGGGCTCACCCGCTCCCACCGGAGCTCACCCCCGGCCTCCACCAGGGCGGCGCGCGTGGCGATGAGGATCTGGAGCCCGGCGGTGTCGACGCTCTCGACCCCGCCGGCATCGATGGACAGGGCGCCCGCACCCGCCACGGCCTCGCGGCAGCGAGCGAGCAGGCTCTCCGCGCCCTCGATGTCGACGGCAGCCGGCAGCACGATCCGCTGCGCGGTTCCCTCCCCCTCCTGCGCTTCGGCCATCATCCGCTCCCTACGCTTCCTCCCGGCCCGAGCCGGCTGCCGCGCCTCCGTGGCCCCTCCCGATACGGCGGCCCGCGCATCGGGAGGGGAACCGCGCCGGCCGCGCGCCTCTCACGCATGCCGGCGTCGAGCGTTATGTCGGCGCCGGCGCCCCGGACTTGAGCATGCTCAGCAAGCGGCAACGGACAGGGCTTCCGCGCATGGCATGCAGATCCGGCCAGGAAGGCACCGCCCGGCGACGCAAGTGCCGGACAGCGCTCGGGAAGCACGGGCGCGAAGAAGGAGGAGATGCGGCAGGTCAGGCCCGCGGGGCGCCGACGGAAGGCGGCGTCCCGGCGATGGAAGGGCCGCAAGGAAACGCGACGGAACGAAACGGTCCGCCCGGGAGAATGGCGTCCCCAACGGGATTCGAACCCGTGTTGCAGCCTTGAAAGGGCTGAGTCCTAGGCCAGCTAGACGATGGGGACGGGGATGCGGAGCCTCAGCGGGAGCGGTGGAGCTGGGAGATCACCGTGCCCGTGAGGAGCAGCAGGAAGCCGACCGGCACCAGGCCCAGCAGCTCGACCGCAAGGCCGCCGGGCTCCAGGAACAGCGCCCCGAAGCCCGCGACCAGCCCCGCCGCGCTGAGGATGGCGCCTGCCCACACGGTCATCCGGCCGAGCCGTCCCATGCCTGCCTCCGCTCGCGCGACGGGCCCCCTACGGGGGCCCGCCTGCGTCTGGTGGAGCCAGCCGGGATCGAACCGGCGACCTCCAGCATGCCATGCTGGCGCTCTCCCAGCTGAGCTATGGCCCCGTGAACGCGCCGGGCAATCTACGCGGGGCACCCTGCCCTGTCAACCCGGCAGCACTCCATAGATTATAGGTCGGCGGGAGACGGGTTGCGGGTGACGGTGCACAGGCCGCTGTAAACTGCAGCCCGCAAGCTGCAATCCGCCTGTCGGAGGGGCTTCCAGCCCCAATCAGATGGCCGCGCGCGAAGCGCGCACCACCC
>WFOW01000284.1 GCA_015487895.1 Gammaproteobacteria bacterium
CCCGTCTCCCGTAACCCGGCTCCCGTAACCCGCCATATAATGCGCCGCCATGCGCCGCGCCCCCGCAACCGCCGCCCGGAGGCCGCCCCGGTGAGGGCGGCCGCCCGCCTCGCGGCGCTCCTGGAGGCGCTCGCCGAGCGCACGGGCCGGGCCGTCTCCTGGCTCACGCTCGCGATGGTGCTCCTCACCTTCCTCGTCGTGGTGCTGCGCTACGTCTTCAGCCTCGGCTGGATCGCCATGCAGGAGGCGGTCGTCTACCTGCACGCGGCGGTCTTCATGCTGGGGGCGGCCTACACCCTGCGCCACGACGCCCACGTGCGCGTCGACGTCCTCTACCGCCGCCTGGGGCCCCGCGGGCGCGCCGCCGTCGACCTCGCAGGGTCGCTGCTGCTGCTCGCGCCCACCTGCCTCTACGTGCTGTGGTCGAGCTGGGACTACGTGGCCGCGAGCTGGGCGCTGCGCGAGGGCTCGCGCGAGGCCGGCGGCCTGCCCTGGGTCTACTGGCTCAAGACCCTGATCCCGGCCGCCGCGGTGCTGCTGCTGCTGCAGGGCGCGGCGCAGGCGCTGCGCGCGGCGCTCGCGCTCGCCGGCGCCGCGGCGCCGCAGGCCGGACCGCACCCGCCCGCCGAGCCGGAGGTCTGAGCGGTGGAGTGGATGGCGCTCGCCATGCTCGCGGCCGTGTTCGTGGTGCTGCTCGCCGGCTACCCCGTCGCCTTTGCGCTCGCCGGCACGGCGCTCGCCTTCGCCACCGTGGGCAACGCGCTCGATGCCTTCGACCCGGCCTTCCTCGAGGCCACGCCCTCGCGCCTCTACGGGATCATGACCAACGAGACCCTGGTGGCGGTGCCGCTGTTCGTCTTCATGGGCGTGGTGCTGGAGCGCTCGCGGGTGGCCGAGGACCTGCTCGACACCATGGCGGCGCTGTTCGGGCCCCTGCGCGGCGGCCTGGGCCTCTCGGTGACGGCGGTCGGAATGCTGATGGCCGCGAGCACCGGCATCGTCGGCGCCACGGTGGTGACCATGGGGCTGCTGTCGCTGCCGACCATGCTGCGGCGCGGCTACGACCCGGCGCTGGCCTCGGGCACCATCTGCGCCTCCGGCACGCTCGGCCAGATCATCCCGCCCTCCATCGTGCTGGTGCTGCTCGGCGACGTGCTGTCGTCCGCCTACCAGCAGGCCCAGCTCCAGATGGGCATCTTCTCGCCGCGGACGGTCTCGGTCGGCGACCTCTTCATGGGCGCGCTGCTCCCGGGGCTGGTGCTGGTCGCGCTCTACATGCTCTACGTGGGCGGCGTGGCGCTGGTGCGCCCGCAGGCCGCGCCGGCGGTGCCCGCCGCGGCGCGCGGCACGCTCGGAACGCGCCGCATCCTGCGCGCGCTGCTGCCGCCGCTCGGCCTCATCGTCGCCGTGCTCGGCTCCATCATGGCCGGCGTCGCCACGCCCACCGAGGCCGCCGCGGTGGGCGCGGTCGGCGCGCTCGCGCTCGCGGCGCTGCGCCGCCGCCTCGACCTCGCCACCCTGCGCGAGGTGATGCGCGCCACCACGCGCGTCTCGAGCATGGTGTTCCTGATCCTGATCGGCGCCTCGGTCTTCTCGCTCGTCTTCCGCGGCTTCGGCGGCGACGAGCTCGTGCACGAGCTGCTCTCGGGCCTGCCGGGCGGCACCGCCGGCGCGCTCCTCGCCGTGATGGCGGTCATGTTCCTGCTCGGCTTCGTGCTCGACTTCATCGAGATCACCTTCGTCGTCGTGCCGCTGGTGGGCCCGCCGCTGCTCGCCATGGGGCTCGATCCGGTGTGGCTCGGCGTGCTCATCGCCCTCAACCTCCAGACCTCCTTCCTCACGCCGCCCTTCGGCTTCGCGCTGTTCTACCTGCGCGGCGTGGCCCCGCCCGAGGTCAGCACGGGCGCCATCTACCGCGGCGTCGTTCCCTTCGTCGCGCTGCAGCTCCTCGCGCTCGGCCTGCTCGCCCTGTGGCCGGGGCTCGCCACCTGGCTCCCGTCCGTCGTCTACGGCGACTGACGGAGCCCGAAAGGGGGGATACCGGTGCACGGATGGGGCCATCGCGGGACGTGGAGGCGGCTTGCGGCGCACCTTCTGGCGTCGGCAGGGGTGCGCATCCGCCGCCGCGACGGGAGCGTGTTCGTGCTGCGGCAGGCGCCCGCGGAGGAGGGCTCGCCGCTGGATGTGCCGGGGATCCGCACGCGCGCGACCACGCGCGACGTGCTGCGCGCGGTGCGCGAGGCGCGCGCACGCCGCTGAGCCCGGCGCTCCGCCTCAGCCGCGCGCCTCGAGGTAGGCGAGCTCGGAGATCGCGTGCCAGGCGCGCACCTTGTCGCGGAAGCGCCGGTAGGACTCGTGGACCTTGCGCGAGAGCGGATCCTTCTGCGCGATCTCGGCCACCACCTGCTCGGAGAGCTCGCGCAGGCGCTCGAGCACCGGCTCCGGGAAGCGGCGCAGCGCGACCTTGTGCCTCTCGACCAGCACCCGCAGGGCGTCGTTGTTGCGCGCGGTGTACTCGGCGAGCATGTCCTGGTTGGCCACGCGGCAGGCGTTGAGGACGATGGCGCGCAGGTCCTTCGGCAATGCCTCGAAGGCCTTGCGGTTGATGAAGCACTCGAGCGTGGTGCCGGGCTCGTGCCAGCCCGGATAGTAGTAGTACTTCGCGGCCTTGTGGAGGCCGAAGGCGAGGTCGTTGTAGGGGCCCACCCACTCGGTGGCGTCGATGGCGCCCGACTGCAGCGCGGTGAAGATCTCGCCGCCGGGGAGGTTCACGGGCGTGCCGCCGGCGCGGCGCAGCACCTCGCCGCCGAGGCCCGGGATGCGCATCTTGAGCCCCTTGAGGTCGTCGAGGCTGCGGATCTCCCGGTTGAACCAGCCGCCCATCTGCACGCCGCTGTTGCCGGCGGCGGCCGGCACCAGGCCGAAGGGCGCGTAGACCTCGCGCCACAGCTCGAGCCCCCCGCCGTGGTAGAGCCAGGCGTTCATCTCCTGCGCCGTGAGGCCGAAGGGCACCGCGGCGAAGAACTGCGCCGCCTCGCTCTTGCCCTTCCAGTAGTAGGCGGCGCCGTGGCCCATCTCGGCGGTGCCGCGCGCGACGGCGTCGAAGGCCTCGAAGGCGGGCACGAGCTCCTTGGCGCCGTAGACGCGCACGCGGATGCGCCCGCCGCTCATCTCGCCGATGAGCCGCGCGAGGAACTCCGCGCCCGTGCCGAGGCCCGGGAAGTTCTTGGGCCAGGTGGTGACCATCTTCCAGCGCCAGGTGCGGCGCGCGAGCACGGCCGGCGCGCCGGCCAGCGCGCCGGCGGCCGCCGTGCCCTTGATGAGGTCGCGTCGCTTCATTCGCCCCCTCCCGTGCGGTGGCGCGTGCCTTGGCTCCCGCGCCGTCCGCATGCATGCGCGCGCCGTGGCATGCGGCGGCGGCTTCTGCCATTATAGGCGCGGCCGCGCGCCGGCCGCGAAGGCGCGCGGCCCCGTTCGGGCAGGACCGGGAGTCCGCTTGACGCTGAGCCTCAAGCAAGCTCGGGGCCTGCGCGCGCGCTTCGCCGCCGCCGTGGCCCTCGGCTTCGCGGCCGCGCCCGTGACCGGCGTGGGCGCGGCCCTTCTCGCCGGCCTCGCCGCACCGTCGATGCCCGCGACCGCGGCGCAGCGGCTCGGCCTCGCGCTGCTCGCGGCCTTCCCCGCGCTCGCCGCGGCCGCCGCCTGGCGCTATGCGGAGCCCTTCGTGCGGGCGCTCGCCGGCGAGGCGCAGCCCCCGCGCGCCGACCGCAGGCTGGCGGCCTTCCCGCGGCGCTACTGGCTGCCGCAGATCGCCTATGCCGCCGCCGTCGCGCTTATGGTGGCCCGCCTCGCCTGGGGCGGGGCGGACGTCCCTGCCGGGCGCCTCCTGCACCTGGGCATCCTCCATCTCAGCGGCGCGATCATCGCCGGACTGCCGGCCTTCGTCGTCGCGCAGGACACCCTGGGGCGCATCGCTGCGGCCGTCGGGCTCGTGCGGCCCTCGGCCAGCCTGCGCTCGCGGCTGGTCGTCGTCGGCGCGCTGCTGCCGCAGCTCGGCTACACGCTGCTCGCCGAGCTCCATTTCCTCCGCACCGGGACGCTGCCGCCGGCGCTGCTCGCCGGCTGGGGAGCGATCGCCGCGCTCACGCTGCTCGCCGCATGGCTGGCCATACGCGGCCTCGGCCGTTCCCTGCGCCCTGTGCAGCGCGTGCTCGGGCGCACCGGCGCCGCCACCCACCGCGAGCTCGCCGAGCTGCGCCCGGTCTCGGCCGACGAGGTCGGCTACCTCACGCAGACGCTCGGCCGCGTCTTCGCGCGCCTGCGCGACCACGAGGCCTACATGCGCGCGGTGGTCGACACCGCCGCCGAGGGCGTGATCGTGGTCGACGAGGAGGGCGCCATCGAGACCTTCAACCGCGCCGCCGAACGGCTCTTCGGCTTCCGGGCGGCGGAGGTGCGCGGGCGCGCGCTCGCCTGGCTGCTGCCGGAGCTGGTGCGCGAAGGCGAGGCCCCGGCGCTCGGCGAGCGCGAGACCGAGGCCGCCCACCGCAGCGGCCGGCGCATCCCGGTCTCGGTGCGCGTGAGCGACATGGAGGTCGGCGGGCGCAGGCGCTTCACCTGCCTGGTGGCCGACATCTCCGAGCGGCGCGCGGCCGAGGACGAGCTGCGCCGCGCGGAGGCGCGCTACCGCGACCTCGTCGAGACCGCGCACGATCTCGTATGGAGCATCGACGCCGAGGGGCGCTGGCTCTATCTCAACCGCGCCTGCAAGAGCATCTACGGCTGCGAGCCGGAGGAGATGGTGGGCCGCCCCGTGGCCGACTTCGAGGACCCGGAGTTCGCCGAGCGCGACGCGCAGGCCTTCGCCAGCCTCCTCGCCGGCCAGGAGCTGGTGCAGTACGAGGCCGTGCACCTCGACCGCGAGGGCCGGCGCCGCCACCTGAGCTTCAACGGCCGCGCCCACCGCGACGCCGAAGGCCGCGTGGTCTACGCCACCGGGACGGCGCGCGACGTGACCGAGCGCAAGGCCTTCGAGGCGCGGCTCGCCTACTACGCCGAGCACGACTCGCTCACGGGCCTGTTCAACCGCCACTACTTCCAGCAGGAGCTCGAGCGCGTGGTGGCGCGCGTGGCGCGCTCGCGCGAGACCTGCGCCCTGCTCTACATCGACCTCGACCAGTTCAAGTACGTGAACGACACCCTGGGGCACGGCGCCGGCGACCGCCTGCTCGTCGAGGTGGCGCGCATGCTGCGCGCGCACGTGCGCGAGGGCGACCTGCTGGCGCGCTTCGGCGGCGACGAGTTCACCGTGCTGCTCTACGACATCGACCCGCGCCACGCCGTCCCCGCGGCCGAGCACCTGCGCGCGCTGTTCGAGGGCTACCGCTTCGTCGAGGGCGGCAACGCCTTCAACATCTCGTGCAGCATCGGCGTGGCCGTCGTCGACGCCGGCACGGCCTCCGCCGACGAGGCGCTCTCGCACGCCGACCTCGCCTGCAACGTGGCGAAGGCGGGCGGGCGTAACCGTGTGCACCTCTACGATCCGGCCGATCCGGAGAAGGCGGGCATGGCCGCCGACATGGGCTGGGCGGCGCGCGTGCGCGAGATGCTCGAGCACGACCGCTTCCGCCTGGTCTTCCAGCCCATCGTCTCGGTGCGCTCCGGCGAGGTGCACGACTACGAGGTGCTGATGCGCATGGTCTGCGACGACGGCCAGGTGATCCTGCCCGGCGGCTTCATGCCGGCGGCCGAGCGCTTCGGGCTCATCCACGCCGTCGACCGCTGGATGGTGCGCCATGCCATCGGGCGGCTGGCCGAGCTGCGCGCCGGCGGCACGGACGTGCGCTTCTCGATCAACCTCTCGGGCAAGGCCTTCGAGGACGAGGAGCTGCTGCCGCTGATCCGCCGCGAGATCCGCCGCACGGGCCTCGACCCGCAGCTCCTCACCTTCGAGATCACCGAGACCGCCGCCATCGCCAACCTCTCGGCGGCGCTGCGCTTCATCCGCGCGCTGAAGGAGATCGGCTGCCAGTTCGCCCTCGACGACTTCGGATCCGGCTTCTGCTCCTTCACCTACCTGAAGCACCTGCCGGTGGACAAGCTCAAGATCGACGGCTCCTTCGTGCAGGGCTTGGCGCGCGCCACGGTCGACCAGGAGATGGTGCGCTCGATCAACCAGATCGCCCACGCGCTCGGCAAGCAGACCATCGCCGAGTACGTCGAGGACGCGCGCACGCTGGAGCTGCTGCGCGAGTTCGGCGTCGACTACGCGCAGGGCAACTTCCTCGGGCGCCCGGACGAGCGCATTCCGCCGCAGGCGCGCGCGGCGCGGGCCTGAGCGTTGGTGTACGGCAGACGGTAAACAGTGAACGGTGAGGAGAAGCGCCGCGGGCGGCCTGCGCCGCAACGTGCTCCCCGTCCACGTGCGCAGGCGATAGAGCCCTAGACCGCACGCTCACAAGGGCTGGAGGTTGGCGTAGGCCAGCACCAGCCACTTGGTGCCGGCCTCGGCGAAGCTCACCTGCACGCGCGCCTGGGGGCCGCTGCCCTCGCAGGCGAGCACCACGCCCTCGCCGAAGTGGCCGTGGCGCACGCGCTGGCCGAGGGCGAGCGGCGGCGCCTCGAGGGCGTCCGGGCGGTGGAGGGGGCGGCTCACCCGCACGCGCGGGCGCACCTCCTCGAGGAGCTCGGCCGGCAGCTCGCCGAGGAAGCGTGAGGGCTCGGTGTAGCTCTCGCTGCCGTGCAGGCGCCGGCGCTCGGCGTAGGTCAGGTAGAGCAGCTCGCGTGCGCGCGTGATGCCGACATAGGCCAGCCGCCGCTCCTCCTCGAGGCGGCCGGGCTCCTCGAGCGACATCTGGTGGGGGAAGAGCCCTTCCTCGAGGCCGCACAGGAAGACCACCGGGAACTCCAGGCCCTTCGCCGCGTGCAGGGTCATGAGC
>WFOW01000285.1 GCA_015487895.1 Gammaproteobacteria bacterium
GCACCGTGGTCGAGCAGATGGGTGGCGAAGGCGTGGCGCAGGGTGTGGGGCGAGACCTTGCGCTCGATGCCCGCGCGGCGCGCGTAGGCGCGGATGCGCTGCCAGAAGGCCTGGCGCGTCATGGCCTCGGAGCGCCGCGTCGGAAAGAGCCGCTCGCTCGGCCGGCCGCGCAGCAGCGCCGGGCGCGCCTCGCGCAGGTAGCGCCCCAGCCAGTGGGCCGCCTCCTCGCCCATGGGCACCAGCCGCTCGCGCCCGCCCTTGCCCACGACGCGCACCACCCCCTGGCGCAGGTTGAGCTCGTCGCGCCGCAGGGCGACCAGCTCCGAGACGCGCAGCCCCGTCGCGTAGAGCAGCTCCAGCATGGCGCGGTCACGCAGCCCCTCGGGCGTGTCAGTCGGCGGCGCCGCCAGCAGGCGCTCGACCTCGCCCTCGGTGAGGGCGCCGGGCAGCGGGCGCGGCGGCCGCGGCGAGCGCAGCCGGGCCGTGGGGTCGGCCTCGATGCGGCCGTCGCGCGCCAGCAGCCGGTAGAGGCGCCGCAGGGCCGAGGCGGCGCGCGCCTGCGAGCGCGGCGAGCGCCCGAGCCCCGCAAGATGCCCCATGTAGTCCGAGACGTCGTCGGGGCGCGCCTCGAGCAGCCCCCGGCCGCGCTCGCGCGCCAGCCAGGCGGCGAAGGCGAGGACGTCGCGCCGGTAGGCCGCGAGCGTGCGCTCGGCGAGGCCCGACTCCAGCCACAGGGCGTCGCAGAAGGCCTCGACGAGGGCATGCCCGCCTTCCGGGAGCGGCCCCGTGCTCACGGCGTCGCTTCGGGGGCCGTGCCCGCGAGCGGCAGGCGCACGCGCTCGACGCCCCCGGTGCGCCCGCGGCTCTTGGACTGGTAGAGCGCCCGGTCCACCGCCTCGAGCAGGGCGTTGAGCTCGCGCCCGTGGGTCGGCGCCTCGCCCATGCCGATGGTGACGTCGAAGGGGATGCCCACCTGCTCCGACCAGCCGCGCACCTCCTCGCGGATGCGCCCGGCCACGCGCTCGGCCTGGTCGAGGGTGCAGTCGGCGAGCAGCAGCACGAACTCGTCGCCGCCGTAGCGGGCGGCGAGGTCGCTGCCGCGCACGCAGCCCTGGATGGTGCGCGCCACGCTGCCGAGCACGCGGTCGCCCGCGCTGTGGCCGTAGCGGTCGTTGACCTGCTTGAAGCGGTCGAGGTCGGCGAACATGAGCACCAGCGGATAGCCGAGGCGCTCGGCCTCACGGAAGGCGACGGCCGCCTCCTCGAGGAAGGCGGCGCGGTTGAGCAGCCCCGTGAGCGCGTCGCGGCGGCTGTCCTCCTCGAGGAGGAGCCGCGAGCGCTCGATGCGGCTCATGAGCATGTAGGCGTAGACCAGGATGATGGCGCCGAAGAGGTTGAGGAAGAGCACGCCCGGCGTGAGCGCGCCCCAGCCGCCGGCGTAGCGCAGGCTGAGCGCCACCATCGCCCCGCCGAAGGAGCCCGCCAGCGCCTCGCCGAACAGGCGCATGCCGTAGCGCATGCCGTTGCCGAGCGCCACCATGATGAAGGCGAGCAGCGAGGGCGGGATGTCGTAGGGGTCGTTGAGCACCGCCATCGACACCATGGCGATGTCGAGCCACATGGCGAAGCGATAGCGCAGCGGCGCGTAGGGGCGGCGGCGCGCGTCCCACAGGTTGAAGCCGTTGATGACGATGTAGATGGCGAAGAGGGCGTTGATCTGGCCGGTGGTCAGCCAGTCGCCGTTGGGGCCGGGCGCGACGTTGAAATAGTAGAGGCCGAGGGCCGTGAACAGGTAGCGCACCAGGAACTGCACGCGCTGCTCCGGCCAGCCCGGCACGCGCAGGCGCCCGCGCCGGCTCGCGCGGCGGTCGACGGTGCGGCGGCGCTCCCCCCGGCGCCGGTCGGTGCGTCTGCGCCTTTCCTCCATCGCCCTCCTCGCCGCGGCGTGCCCGCCGATGATGGCACCGCCGGGGACACCGCGGCAAGGCCCGGGGCGCTCAGGCGGCGCCCGCGGGCCGCCTGAGCGCCTCGAGCAGCTCCAGCGGCAGCGGGAAGACGATCGTCGAGGTGCGGTCCGAGGCCACCGCCGACAGCGCCTGCAGGTAGCGCACCTGGATGGCCAGCGGGTGGCGGCCCAGCACCTCGGCCGACTGCATCAGCTTCTCGGCCGCCTGCAGCTCGCCCTCGGCGCTGATCACCTTGGCGCGGCGCTCGCGCTCGGCCTCCGCCTGGCGGGCGATGGCGCGGATCATGCTCTCGTCGAGGTCCACGTGCTTGATCTCGACGTTGCGCACCTTCACGCCCCAGGCGTCGGTCTGCTCGTCGAGGATGCGCTGGATGTCGGCGTTGAGCTTGTCGCGCTCGGAAAGCATCTCGTCGAGCTCGTGCTGGCCGAGGACCGAGCGCAGCGTGGTCTGGGCGAGCTGGCTCGTGGCGGCGTAGTGGTCCTCGACCTGGATGATGGCCTTCTCCGGGTCCACCACCCGGAAGTAGACCACCGCGTTGACCTTGACCGAGACGTTGTCGCGCGAGATGACGTCCTGGGTCGGGACGTCCATCACC
>WFOW01000286.1 GCA_015487895.1 Gammaproteobacteria bacterium
TCGCCGCGGTACGGCGCCTGTACTCGGACTGGGGCTGGCGTGTTGGTCTCGTCACGGACACCAACCCCGTCAATTTTACGGATCGACGAACCATCCGGATTGCCAACCAGACGTTGACCGTGGTTCCTCCCAAAGGCTTCCGGGAAGTGCGGGGACTGGAGTGGGCAGTCTGGGGGCGTCGGGCAATCTCGTCCGATGCACGATGGCACTTGGTCGGAAACGTTTCCGTGCGGGATTTCCCGTCCGGGGACGTGGATGGCCAGATGGCCTCAGCCGGAGCGCTGTGGGTGATGCGGAAGCGCCCCGAGGTGGCGTTGTCTGCGATGCACGAGTCGAGCTGGCTCGCCAGGCGGCGCCTGTATGATTACAGGTACATCGAGCTGGCAATCTCCCCCTCAAGAGCTGCAAGTTGGATAAAGCTTCGTTGGGGTGCGCTCGACGTCCGCCGGCTTGATTATCTGGATTCGCGAATCTTTTCGGTCGAGGCCGGAGGGGGCGCGCAGTCTGCAGGGTGGAAGTGGAGCCTCTATACGGAGCATGGACTGGCGCAGGAAAGGCCGTACTCATTCCGCGGACTGGCGGCGAGTGTCATGTGGCGGGGAAAACGGCAGCTTCCCCCTTTCGGGGGCAGGCCGTTCGTGAGCGTGCGGGTGTCAAGGAGAGGATATGGTGGTGTGGATCCGATTTTCGGGAGAAGGCGTGTGGACCAGCGCTTTCTTCTGGCAGCGGGAGTCCGTCTGACACTTGGATGGAGGCGCGGGAAAAACGCGTTCGCCGTGGAGGTCGGCACCACGCTTGAAGAGAATCGCTCTTCCCTCGACTATTTTGCTTACCGAAAGAGCGTATTCCAAATCAACCTTGTGTCACGCTGAAGCCACGATGCGCCACCCGATGGGGCCGTTCGACGGGCTCCGGGTGGCCGGGTGGGTTTCCACGTTCGTCCTGCACCTGTGCCCGTCCGTCCCATCTTGGTGGGCACAGGCACGCCATGATGCGCGGCCGGCGGTGGCGGCGGGAAGGTGTGCGTGGGCGCGGTCGGCAGGCGAGGGGCGTTCGGGGCGGCAGCGCTGAGGCGGCGCGCTGCTCGCGGGCCGCACCCTCGACCTCGCCCTCTCCGGCGAGGGCCGCCTGGGCGGCACGGTCGCGGGCCGGCGCATCGTCGTCCGCGCCGGGGAGCTCCTGCAGGAAGGGCGGCTCGCCGCCGGCGACGAGGCCGTCCTCGCCGCCCGCGGCGACCTGCGCGTCGAGGGCGGCCGCCTCGAGGCCGGCGGGCGCCTGGCGCTCGAGGCCGGCCGCGACCTCGCCGTCGCCTCCACCGTCCGCCGCACCGAGGCCGGCGGCGGCCGCTACACCCGCACGCGCCTCGAGCGCGTGGCGCGCCTGCACGTCACGGGCGGCGACGGCCGGGGCGAGGGGCTGCTCTCGCTCGCGGCCGGGCGTGACGTGCGCCTCGTCGCCGCCGAGCTGCGCAACGACGCCCGCGGCGGCCTGACCACGCTGCGCGCCGGGCGCGACCTCGCCCTGGAGGCGCGCACGGCCGGCTGGAGCGAGCGCACCGTCTGGGACGCCCGCAACCGCCTCGTCCAGGGCGAGCGCCGCGCGGCCGGCACCCGCATCGAGGCCGCGGGCGACGCCGCCCTCTCCGCCGGCCGCACGCTCACGGCGCGCGCCGCCCGCGTGCGGGCCGCCGGCCACGCGGCGCTCTCCGCCGGCGAGGGCCTGCGCCTCGAGGCCGGCGCGCGCGAGCGCTGGTGGGAGGAGGCCCGCCACCGCCGCTCGCGTGGGCTGCTCGGCGGCTCCGAGCGCACGAGCCTCGCCCGCCGCGAGACCCGCGAGGCCGAGGCCGCCGTCGTCAGCGCCGGCAGCGTCGCGGCGCGCACGGGCGGCGACCTCGTCCTGCGCGGGGCCGCCGTCGCCGCCGACGGCGACGTGGGCCTATCGGCCGGCGGCGACCTGCGCCTGGAGGCCGCCCCCACCGCCCGGCGCGAGCTGCGCATCGAGCGCCGGCGCCGCTCCGGCGTCTTCCGCGGCCCCGGCCTGGGCCTCACCGTCGGCCGCGAGCGCCTCGACAGCCGCTCGGAGACCCGCGCCGAGGGCGCCGCCCCCAGCGCCGTGGGCAGCCTCGGGGGCGACGTGCGCCTGCGCGCCGGCGGCGCCTACCGCCAGCGC
>WFOW01000287.1 GCA_015487895.1 Gammaproteobacteria bacterium
CTGCGCCGCGCGCGATCCCGGCCTGGCCGAGGAGATCTTCGGCTTCCAGCGGCCGCGCGCGGCGCAGGCGTGGCGCAGGACGCCGGCGAGGCTCGAGCCGGGGACCGCCGGCAGGCCGTTGGCGTCGCGCACCAGCGCGACGTCGAAGACGCCGTCGGAGGCGCCGGTGCCGATCGACAGCGGGCTCTCGCACTCGACGAGCACGCGCGCCAGATGCAGCCAGCGCGCCTCGCGCAGGCCCTCATGCGTCCCGCTCATGGACCTCCCCCCTGTGCATGCGGCGGGCGACCTCGCGGCCGCGACGCGCCACCTCCGCGGCGAGGCGATAGCATCGCGTGCGCTCGCCGCCCAGCTCCCGCCAGCCTTCCCGCAGCTCGCGCCGCAGCCACTCGCGGAAGGTGACCATCGCGCTCCCGTCGAAGAAGCGGTCGCTCCAGCCGTCGGCATGGGCGGGGCACGGCACGCCCTCCTCCTCCCGCGCGCGCCGCTCGTCGTCCCCGCCGAAGAGCCGCTCGCCGGGCTCGCCCGCGGGCGCGGCCTTCGCCACGCTCAGGAAGGCGCCCCACTGCGAGGGCGAGGGGCCCACCGGCTCGTGCGGGCCGGCGCCGGCGTCGCGGCGCGCGCGCCGGTAGCAGCCCTCGAGCCGGGCGGCGAGGGTGCGGGCGAGCCGCTCGACCGCGGCGTCACCGGCGGCGCGCCCCCGCCAGGCGCGGAGCCAGGCGACGAGCGGCTCGTCCCGCCCCGCCGCGGCGCCGTCCGCCGCCGGCGCGGGGCGCGGCGCCGGCCTGCCCGCCGCGGCCTCCGCGAAGGCGGGCCGCTCGCCCTCCAGCAGCGGCGGGGCCGCCCAGACCCGCCCGAGCCCGGCCTCGCGCCACAGGCCGCAGCCGCGCTCCAGCCGCGCGAGGACTTCGGCCGAGGGCGGCGCATCGAGCTCGAGGCAGACGACGCCGCCCTGGCACAGGACCTCGCGCTCGAGGCCATAGGCCCTGCGATGCCCGTTCCAGGGCGCGTAGGCGCGCGCGCGCACGAAGGTGCGGCTCCAGTCCACGCGCCCCGGGCCCAGGCCGAGGCGCTCGGGCAGCGGCTCGAGCGTGGGCTGGCCCTGCGCGTCGAGGAGCGCGAGGTCCGAGAGCAGCCACAGCAGCAGGGAGCGGCCCGCCGGCACGCCCGCCGGCGGCGGCACGCGCGCCTCGGCGGGCCTCGCCTCGACGAGCCCGTACTCCGCCGAGCGCGAGCGGCCCAGCAGCAGCTCGCCGGCGAGCGCGCCGCACACCCGCTCGAAGAGCCCCTCGGGCACGTCCTCGTCCGCCTCGACGACGGCATGGAAGCGCTGGCCCGCGGCCAGCGCCTCGTAGCCGAAGAGGTGGGCCTCGCGCGCGCTTCCCGTCGCGGGATCCACGGCCGTCTTCATGCGCAGCGTGCGCGCGGGCTCGAGCACGCGGCCGTCGAGCGTGAGGTACCCTTCCCGGAGCTGGCGCGGCTGCGCGCCGCCCGGCAGCGTGCGGCCGGCGGCCGGATGCGCGAAGCTGCGCACGCGCGAGGCGTCCAGCCGCCCTTCCCGCACCACCGTCTCGGCCTTGGGCCCGTGGAGCGCGAGGGGCATCGGCCAGCCGACGGCGCCGTCGTCGGCCACGGGCAGGCCGTTGCCGAAGCGCACGCGCCCGGAGTGGAACACGAGCCAGGCCTCCTCGGGGTCGAGCTCCGGATAGAGCCGGGCGGCGCACGCGCCGAGCAGCGCCTGCCCGGGGATGTGGTCGAGCCCCTCGTGCCCGCCCGCCGTCGCGGGGCGCGCGCTCAGCACGACGTCCTCCAGCAGCGTGAGGTCGATGCCGATGCGCCGCACCCCGGCCATGGGGCTCACTCCACCGCCTCCAGGCTCAGCACGGCGCGCCCGAAGCCCCGGCTGCGGTCGGCGCCCACCGCGCGCACCAGGGGCAGCGCCCGCTCGAGGATCGCGTGCCAGCGCTCGCGCAGCTCCACGTGCCGTGCCGAGGGGTGGACCGACACCGGCGCCTCGAGGCGCAGCGGCACCGCGACCTCCATCCCCCGCAGCGCGCCCTCCCGCGGCGTGCCCCGCTCCGGATCGATCGCGGTGGCGAAGTGCGTGCGGAACAGCCCCTCGCGCAGGGCCTCCCCCTCGGCCTCGGCGGCGAGGATGGCCGCACGCACCGTGCGCGGCAGCCGCGCGTCGCCCACCCGCAGCAGCCCGCACCAGCCGCCGGACGTCCCTTCCGTGCCCCCGCCGTCGTCGGGCGCCGGCCCGAAGAGGCGGCGCGTGAGGTCGGGCTGCCCGGCCCCGTCGTCGATGTCCCCGAGCCAGCCCCAGGCCTGCGCGCGCGCGACGGCCTCGCGCAGCAGCCCCTTGAGCGTGCGGCCCGGGAGAAGCGGGAAGCCCTCGCGGTCGCGCGCCACCACGGCGTCCAGGTGCGAGCCGCTCCCGCGCCCGGTGCCCGCGTGCCAGTAGCTGCGCACGTCGACCACGAGGGTGGCGCGCTCAGGCATCCGCCGCCTCCTCCGCCGCGGCCGGCGCCGGCCCGAGCGCCGCCTCGACGGCGGCGAGCGCGTGCACGTCCCCGAGCGGGCTGCGCCGGATGCCCTCGCGGTCCGGGGCCCCGAAGGGCAGGTCCGCCGGGGCCTCCCCGGCGATGCGCGCGAGCAGGCCGTCGAAGGCCTCGAGCGCCTCGGGCTGGTGCTCGGACATGAGCTGGCGCCAGCGCGCGTAGCGGCGGCGCGCATCGGCCGGCGCCGCCCCCACCAGCCCCAGGACGGTGCGCGCCGCGCCCCGCGCCATCTCGGGGCGGGACATGAGGGCGTGGAGCGCGGCGAGGTCGTCGAAGGCCGCCAGCCCCTGCGCGTGGGCACCGACGCCGTAGGCCTCCATGGTCTCGCGCAGCAGCGTCCCGTCGCCGTCGGCGTGCGTCAGCGCCTCCTCGAGCATCCGCTCCAGGCTCCCCCCGGCCCCCGTGGCCAGGCGCACGAACGAGACGGCCGACGGCACCGGCACGCCGTCGCCCGCCGCCCGGCGGGACCAGGCCTTGGCGTGGGCGCACAGCGCCTCGGCCAGATCGAAGGCGAGGTGGAAGGGATGGCTCGCCTTGACCAGGGCCACGCCCGCGCACGCGGTGAGGCCCTGCCCCAGGCCCTCCAGGCCGTGGCGGTCGGCCAGCTCGCCGAGGCGCGCGCGGCTCTCGCGCTCGAAGGCCTCGAGGAAGGCACGCGCGAAGGCCACGGCGAGATCGCCCCGCACCAGGATGGCGAGATCCTCGCCCCCGAGCACGATGGGGCAGGCGGGATAGCGGCCGTCGGCGGTGCGGGCCGGCGCCAGCACCGCGCGCGTCGCCGCCTCGGCCGCCCCCCGCCCGGCGGCCGCCAGCGCCTCGCTGAAGCCGCCGAAGAAGCCTGCGTAATCCAGGCCGCGCGCCTCCACCGCGGCCGAGAGCCGCTGTATGAGCTGCCCCAGACCGTTGCCGTCGGCATGCACCACGCCCACATAGCGCTGCTCGCCGACGAAGGGGAAGGCGTCCGCGGGGTCGTCGCCGGGCTCCGGCGTCAGCAGCCGCGGCCAGTGCTCGCGGCGCGAGGCCGGATCGAAACGGCGCGCGAGGTCGATGCCGCCGGAGAAAAGGCGCTTGCGGGTCGCGGCCTCGTCGACGAGGCCGTCCTTGGGATGCCAGGAGACGGCCGGACGGCCGGTGCGGCCGCTGCGCGCGGCGAGCGGCCCGGCCTGCGGAAGGGAGGGGGCGATGCGGCTGCGCGAGACGATCGCCCGCTCGCGCGCCACGGCCAGCGCCTCGGTCTCGCTCGCGCCCGAGCCGAAACCATGCTGCAGCTCGATGCCGGGCAGCGCCTGGCGCACGGCGAGCGTCCACAGGGCCGCGAAGCGCTCCAGCGCCTCGCGCTCGCGCGCCAGCGCCACGACCGCGCCGCCGGCGCGGCGCACGAAGCGCACCTTTCCGCCTGCCCCGGCCGCCTCGGCCACGTCGTCCGGCAGGCGCGTGCTCGCCCACTCGACGAGCTCGCTCGCGCCGACGACGTCGCGCAGGCGGCCGCCCTCGAGGATGAAGCGCTGGATGCCGCGCGCCTCGAAGACGTAGGCGTGCCAGAGGCTCCCGCTCACCGGGCCCGCCTCCCGCGCCCGCGCGGCACCGGACGCCGCAGGGCACGGAAGGCGGCCGTCGCTGCAGATCCTCCCCGCATCCCCTCCGGCTGGTCTCGGCTGTTGTGGTTTCTTCCCTCTCGCCCGCCCGGCCCTGCGGGGCCGGCCCGGGCGCTCCGCTTCATTTACCGCAGGCCCCGCCGGCATGGCAAGCCCGCCCCGGGGGAGGCGGGCCCGCGGGGCGTTCCCGCCGCAACGGCGCGCCCTGTGCCGACGGCCGGCCTGCGAGGGCGCAGCCGCAGCCCGTGGCGAAAGGATGGCGCCGCACCGGGGCGCGCGGCCCGCATGGCAAGCTTGCCGGCGCACGGATGCGGCGCCTACGATAGCGGCCTCCCATGCGCGGGCCGGCGGCATGAGCGGCAAGGGTCCGGACCTCCTCGTCACCTTCCTCGGCCGGGTGCCGAAGGGCGAAGGCGGCTACCGCCGCACCGTGTACCGCTTCCCGGACGGGGAACGCACGGCGGAGGTCGCCTTCTTCGGGTGGGCCCTGCAGGAGCGGGTGCGCGCCGCGCGGCTCCTGGTCCTGGGCACCTCGGGCAGCATGTGGGACCACCTGTTCGAGGGCGACATCCAGCACGGGGAGCGCGGCGAGGCGCAGCGCCTCGCGCTGATCGAGGCGGTGGAGGCGCGCGACGTCCCGCAGGCCCTGCTCGACGGGATGGAGCCGCTGCTGAAAGAGGCGCTGGGGATCCCGGTGCGCCTGCGGATCATCCCGTACTGCCGCACCGAGGCGGAGCAGGCCGAGCTGCTGCGCGTGCTGGCCGAGGAGGTGCCGGAGAGGGCGGCCCTGCACCTGGACGTCTCCCACGGCTTCCGCCACCTGCCCATGCTGGCGCTCGTCGCCGCGCTCTACCTGCAGAAGGCGCGGCAGGCCCGCGTCGAGGCCATCTGGTACGGGGCCTACGACCCCGACACGGGCGACGCGCCGGTCTACGACCTGAACGGCCTGCTGCGCATGGTCGACTGGCTCCAGGCCCTGCAGCACTTCGACGAGTCGGGAGACTATGGCGTGCTGGTGCCGCGTCTGCGCCGCGCCGGGCTCCCCGGCGAGCTGTGCGACGCGCTCGAGCGCGCCTCGTTCCTCGAGAACATCCTCAACGTCGGCGCGGCGACCGGCGAGCTCAGGCCCGTCCTGCGGGTGCTGCCGGAGGCGCGGCCCGACGTCCCGGAGGCGGGGCTGCTGCTGCCCCTGGTGAGGCAACGCCTCGAGTGGGTCGCCGAGCCGAGGCAGTTCGAGAAGCAGATCGCGCTGGCGCGCCGCGCGCTCGCCCACCGCGACTACCTGCGCGCGACCCTCTATGCCTTCGAGTCCGTGATCACGCGCCTGTGCCTGCACGCGGGCGCCGACGTGAACCGCCACGAGGCGCGCGAGCGGGCCCGCAAGCGCTACGAGGAGGCGCTCCATGCGGGTGCGGACGCGCAGGAGCGCGAGGGCTATCTGCTGCTGAAGAGGCTCCGCAACCAGGTGGCGCACGGGACGCGCGGCACGCGCGGGGAGGTCCAGCGCACCCTCGCGGACGAGGCGCTGATGCGCCAGACGCTCGAGCGCCTCATCCATGCCATCGAGACGGGCGCCCTCCCCTCCGCCGCCCTCGCGGCGCGGGAAACGGACTCCCAATAGCGACAGAAGCCGATGCGGGCCGCGGGCAGGCCGCTCCCATTGGTCCACAAGATGGATGACACGGGAGCGCCCGTGCCGCTAAGCTGCCGATTGCACGGGGGCAAGGACGAAGGATGGCGGAGAGGGAGGGATTCGAACCCTCGGTACCCCTCATCGGGGTACACACACTTTCCAGGCGTGCACCTTCGACCGCTCGGTCACCTCTCCGGGAAGCGCGCCCGCGCGCGGCCGCGGCGGGCGCAGGGCGCGGGAAAAGGATAAACCAGCGCCGCGCGGCTGTCAGGCGCGTCAGGAGCCGCCGGGCTCGCCGCGGCCGGGGGCCATGAAGGGCAGCGGGAAGGGCGTGACCTTGCCGCCCTCGCCCGGGTCGGTGATCTTGGCCACCCCCTCCTTCTCGACCTCGTCGATGCGGATCACCGCGTGCATGGGCACGTAGAAGCGCGAGACGCCGTCGAACTCGGCCTTGAGGCGCTCCTCGGCCGGATCGACCACCACGTTGGAGCGCTCGCCGAAGACCAGCTCGCCCACCTCGACGAAGCCGTGCAGGCCGCTCTGGGCCACGCTGCGCGCGTAGACCTCGTAGATCTTGCCGCGGCTGTGGAAGACCACGCGGTAGAGCTTGCGCTTGCCGTTCATCGCCTGCTCCCGGGGCCGGGCCTCCGGCTCCCTCTACGATAGGGGCGCGGCCGCGCCCTTCAAGCCCGTTTCCTGCAAAGGCCGTGCCGTCTCCAGCTCGACGGTGAACTCCGGATCCCACCCGACGCCGGGGTCGCTGCCGGCATAGCCCCGGGGGTTGCAGACCACGCGGGTGGCGCCGATGCGGTAGTCGAGGTGGTGGTGGATGTGGCCGTGGATCCACAGCGCCGGGGCGGCGGCGCGCACGAGGGCCTCGAGGTCGCTGGCGCAGGCGTAGCGGGCGGGCTTGTCGCCGCCGGGCCAGCTCGCGTAGCTGGGCGCGTGGTGGGTGACGACCACGGTGGGCCCGTCGAAGGGCTCGGCGAGGGCCGCCTCGAGCCAGGCCCGCGCGCGCCGGTGCTCGGCGACGAGGTCGGCGGCGCGCAGCGGCCGGCCGCCGGCGCGGATGCGCCGGAAGTCGTTGAAGCCGCGCTCGGCGGGTCCGACCACCGCGGGGTCGAGGCCCCGGTAGTCGGCCCACAGGGTGCAGCCGAGGAAGCGCACGCCGCCCAGGACCGCGGCCTCGCGCTCGAGGAAGCGCACGGGCGTGCCGGCGCAGGCCGCGCGCAGGCGCGGCGCGGCCTCGGCGAGCTCGCCGCCCCAGTGCTCGTGGTTGCCCGCGACGTAGACCACGGGCACGCCGAGGCGCGCGAGCCAGCGCGCGCCCTCCTCGCCGTGGCCGATGTCGCCGGCCGCGACCACCAGGTCGGCGCCGGCGGCGTCGGCGCGCCAGGGGGCGTGCTCGAGGTGCAGGTCCGAGAAGACGCGGATGCGCACGGGGCTTGCCTCCGGGCCACGGGCCGGCGGCGCATTGTACCCCGGAACGCGCGGGCCGCTGCGGACGCGGGGGCGCGTGCGCGCCGCAGGCCGCCCCGTGGTGCCGGCGGCGGGGCGCGGGCTACAATCGGACGCCGGAGGAGCGCCGATGCCGTCGCCGGTCGAGCCCGAGCGCCGCGCGGCCCTGCTCGAGGAGCTGGCCCGCCCGGATGTTCCCTACCGTGATCCCCTCGCACGGGTCGAGTGGGAGGCGCTGTCCCTCGATGCCCCCTGGCTGCCGGAGGCGGCCGTCTCCCTGCACGGCGATCCCCGCTTCGCGGCGCTCCCGGAGGCGCAGCGCCGGCGCCTGTCCCAGCACGAGCTCCTCGGCTTCCTCGCCGCCGGGCTGTGGCTCGAGGGCGTGCTCGCCGCGCGCCTGGCGCGCGCCCTGCCGCCGGCGCCCGAGACACCGGCCCGTGCCGCTCACCTGCTCGGCGAGCTGCGCGAGGCAGCCGGACACGGCCTCCTGTGCCTGGAGCTGCAGCGCCGCGCGGGCCTGCCGCTCGTGGACCGGCGGCTGTGGCGGGCTCCCATGCTCAACCTGCTGGCGCGCCGCGCGCCGGCGGGCTCGATCCCGTTCTGGGCGTGCGTGCTGATGGCGGCCGAGGTCCCGGACCGCATGCACCGCTACCTGCGCCGCCGCGCCAGCGAGGCGCATCCGGCCATCGCCGACCTGGCGACGGCGTGCGCCATCGCCGGCGCGCGCCGCATCGCCCACGCGCGCACCGTGCTCGAGCGCCGTCTGGCGGCGGGCCGCTGGCGCAGGCGCGCCCTCGCCCCGCTCGTCGAGCGCGCCCACCGCGAGCTGGTGGAGATCCTGTTCTATCCCGACCCGGCCGTCTACGAGGCGGCGGGGCTGCGGCCCGGCCGCGTGTGGGCCGCGCGGGCGCGCGCCAGCGCCCGCCGCCGCGCCTTCGTGCGCGAGCTCCTCGCCACCGCCCTGCGCAGCCTGCGGCTGTTCGGCTTCCGTCTGCGCCCCTAGCCGGCCGCGCCGCCGCCCCCGCCCTCGCCGGAGGCGCGTGCGCGGCCGTAGCGGTCCTCGAAGCGCACGATGTCGTCCTCGCCCAGGTACTCGCCGCTCTGCACCTCGATGATGACGAGCGGCACCACGCCCGGGTTCTCGAGGCGGTGGGGCGTCCCCGCGGGGATGTAGGTGGACTCGTTGGTGCGCACCAGCCGCTCGCGGTCGCCGTTGGTCACGCGCGCCGTGCCCGAGACCACGACCCAGTGCTCGCTGCGGTGGTAGTGCATCTGCAGCGAGAGCGAGGCGCCGGGCTTGACCACGATGCGCTTGATCTTGAAGCGCTCGCCCTCCTCGAGGACGGTGTAGGTGCCCCACGGGCGGTGCACCGTGCGGTGGTGGTCCACGCTCTCGTGGCCGGCGGCGCGCAGCCGGTCGACGACCTCGCGCACGCGCTGCGCCTCGCCGCGCGGGGCGACCAGGAGCGCGTCGTCGGTGTCCACCACCACCAGGCCCTCGAGGCCGATGCCGGCGACCACGCGCCCGCCCTCGCTGCGCACCACGCAGCCGCGGCTGTCGAGCAGCAGCACGCCCTCGCCCGCGATGCGGTTGCCGGCCTCGTCGGCGGGCGCGAGCGCGCCGAGCGCATCCCACGAGCCGATGTCGCTCCAGCCGAGCTCGCAGGGCACCACCGCCACGTCCGAGGCCTTCTCCATCACCGCGTAGTCCACGGAGATGTCGGGCAGCGCCTCGAAGGGCGCGCGCGGCAGCTCGAGCGGCTCCTCGCGCGCGCCGAGCGCCGCCCAGCAGGCGTCGATCTTCTCCAGCAGCTCCGGCGCGGTCTCGCCCATGGCCTCGAGGATGCGGTCGGCGCGGAAGCAGAACATGCCGGAGTTCCACAGGTAGCCGCCCTCCTCGAGGTAGCGCCGCGCCGTCGCCTCGTCCGGCTTCTCCACGAAGCGCTCGACCGCATGGCCGAGGACCTCGCCGCCCTCGGCCAGCGCCTCGCCGACCCGGATGTAGCCATAGCCGGTCTCGGGACGCCCGGGCCGGATGCCGAAGGTGACCAGCCGCCCGGCGCGCGCGAGGCGCTCGGCGCGGGACACCGCCTCGGCGAAGGCGGCCTCGTCCTCCACCAGGTGGTCGGCCGGCAGGACCAGCATCACCGCCTCGTCGCCGGCCTCCTCGAGCAGCCGCCGCGCGGCGAGCCCGATGGCGGGCGCGGTGTTGCGCCCGCACGGCTCGAGCAGATAGCCGTGACGCAGCCCGTCCGTGCGGCAGGCGGCGTACTCGTCGCGGGTCTGGAAATAATGATCGCGGTTGGTGACGGTGAGCACATGAGCGACGCCCGGCAGCGCGGCCGCGCGCTCGAGCGTGCGCTGCAGGAGGCTGCGCCCGTCGGGGAGCCGGATGAAGGGCTTGGGATAGGCGCGGCGCGAGACCGGCCACAGCCGCGTGCCCGCCCCGCCCGCGAGGATCACCGGAACCAGCATCTGCGCTCCTCCCTGCGCGGCGCCCGCCGCGCGCGGCCTCATTGTGCCGCACCCGCGCCCGCGGGGCACGAGCCGCGCACCGTCACGCGCCCGGGCGCGCCCTCCCCGCCGACGACCGCGACGGCGTCGGGACCGAGGAAACGGCGCACGACGGCGGCGTTGGTGAGCAGGTGCCGGGTGACGCGCGTGGTGGCGAGCTCGGACTCGCCCGGGACGAAGGCGAGCGGCACGAGGAGCTGGTCGGCGAGCCAGGGGTCCACGGCGCCCTCGCCCGCGAGCCACTCGCGCAGGCACCGCGCCGCGGCCTCGCCCACGCGCTCGGCAGGCAGCCCCCGCTCGCCGAGCGCGCAGCAGCAGCCGGCCCCGAGCGCGAAGCGCGCGCGGAGCGCGATCGCGCTGCCCGGCCCGGCCGCGTCCAGGCGCGCCGTCTCCACCGCGACCGGCCCGCGCCAGGCCCCGCGCAGCGCCGCCAGCGCCGCCTCGCGCTGGCGCCGGGCCACGTGGTCCGGGAGCCGCGCGACGGCCGAGCGCCCCTCGAGCGTCTCAGGGGCGCCGCGCGCGAGGAGGCGCACGGGGCGTGGCCGCGATACGGGCTCCACCTGCGCCGCGACCTCACCGCCGCCCTCCGGGTAGAAGCCCGCGCGCACCAGCTCGAGACGGAAGGCGTAGCCCGCGAGCCCCACCGCCCAGCGCCACTGCCAGTCGAGGTATTCGAAGCACGGGCTCCAGCGCACGTGCGTGCCGCCGCGCACCCGCACGCGCGAGACCCCGCCCGCCCAGGCGAGCACCGGGAGCACCGTCTGCAGCACCAGCGGCACGGAGCCGGCCGTGCCGACCTCGAAGGCGTAGCCGCCCGCGCGCGGTGCCCCCGGCACGAAGCGCACCTCCGTGGAGCCGGGCGCCGCGCCCTCCACCTCGGCGCCGCACACCGCGGCCGCCGCGCGCAGCGCCGCGAGGTGCTGGGCGGCCAGCCCCGGCCGCGGGCGCCGCGCGCGCACGTTCACGAGCCGGAAGGGGATGCCCGTGAGGGCCGCCAGCGTCAGCGCCGAGCGCAGAACCTGCCCGCCGCCCTCGCCCTCGCTGCCGTCGATGGTGAGCATCTCTTCCCCCGACCGGTGCCGGATAGCGGGGACGGCACCTGCCCGGCCCCTCACGCGGCCTTCGCTTTCCCGGGCGGCGGCGCGCTTCCGCGCCGTCCCGGCTCCGGCCCCATCGGCCGCCGCCGCGCCGCGTCGCGGCCATTGCCGCACGGCACGGAAGCCCAGGCAAGGGGCGAGCGGCCCTCGAGGCCGTCCGGCGCGGGCACGCCGGTCCCATTGGTCCACAAGACGGATGACACGGGAGCGCCCCTGCCGATAGGCTCCCGATTGCACGGGGGCAAGAACGAAGAATGGCGGAGGGGGTGGGATTCGAACCCACGGAGGGCGTGAGCCCTCAACGGTTTTCGAGACCGCCCCGTTCGACCGCTCCGGCACCCCTCCGGTGTTCGCCTTCCGGCGGCTCACCCTGAGCGGCCGGCGCGCCATCGAGGCGCACCGCCCGCTTCCTCAACGGTTTTGACTCGCGCCATCCCTGGCGCTCGCCCTCCGGGCGCCGCGCCGGCGCACACCCATGAGGCATGAAAATTGCTTGGGCCAAGTGCGAAACGTCATTCTATACTAGGTGCCACCGCGCGATAAACGTCTCATCCTCCCCCATGCGCCGCCTCGTCCTGATCGTCGCGGGGGCCGCCCTCGCGGCCTGCGATCCGCCGCCCGCCACCCACCTCGAGCAGGTGAAGGCGCGCGGCGAGCTCGTCGTGGCGACACGCAACGCCGGCACCACCTACTACGAGGGGCCGCAGGGGCCCACCGGCTTCGAGCACGATCTCGCCCGCGCCTTCGCCGACGAGCTCGGCGTGCGCCTGAAGATCGTCGTGCCGGACAGCCTCGAGCGCATGCTGGACATGGTCGCGCGCGGCGAGGTCGACATGGCCGCCGCGGGGCTGACGGTGACCGAGTCCCGCCGGCAGCGTGTGCGCTTTGGCCCGCCCTACCTCCAGGTGACGCAGCAGCTTGTCTACCGGCGGGGCACGCCGCGGCCGCGCACCCTCGCCGACGTGATCGGAAGGCGCATCGAGGTCGTCGCCGGCAGCGCCCACGCCGAGCGCCTGCGCGAGCTCAAGCGCACCCGCTACCCGCGGCTGCGCTGGGTGGAGCGCCCGGACGCCGACAGCGGCGAGCTCCTCCAGCGCGTCCAGCAAGGCGAGATCGACTTCACCGTCGCCGACTCCAACGAGCTCGCCCTGGTCCGCCGCTACTATCCGGATCTGCGCGTCGCTTTCGACCTCACCGATCCGCAGCCGATCGCCTGGGCCTTCCCGCGCCGGCGGGACCCCAGCCTGCGCGATGCGGCCGCGGACTTCCTGGAGCGCATACGTGCCGACGGCACGCTGGCACAGATCGAGGACCGTCACTTCGGCCACGTCGACGGCCTGGACTATGTCGGCACGCGCACCTACATGCGGCATGTGCGCACGCGCCTGCCGCGCTGGCGCGCGCTGTACGAGGAGGCGGGGCGTGCGGTGGGCATCGACTGGCGCCTGCTCGCGGCCATCGGCTACCAGGAATCGCACTGGAACCCCCGGGCGCGCTCGCCCACGGGGGTGCGCGGCCTCATGATGCTCACGCGCGCCACCGCGCGCGAGCTCGGCATCCGAAACCGCATCGACCCGCGCGCGAGCATCATGGGCGGTGCGCGCTACCTGCGCCGGCTGATCGACCGCATCCCGCAGGAGGTCCCCTACCCTGACCGCGTGTGGATGGCGCTCGCCGCCTACAACGTGGGCTTCGGTCATCTCCAGGACGCGCGCACGCTCGCGCGCATGCGCGGCGGCGACCCGAACCGCTGGATCGACGTGCGCGACGCCCTGCCGCTGCTCGCCCAGCGCAAGTGGTACCGCAAGACGCGCCACGGCTACGCGCGCGGCTGGGAGCCCGTGCGCTACGTGGAGAACATCCGCGCCTACTACGACCTGCTCGTGTGGCTGACCGAGCGCGAGCGCCTGCGCCTGCCAAGGTCGGTGGTGGAGACGGGATCGCTCTCGCCCCCGGGGGAAGGCGACGGGGCGCCGCCCTCCCGGGCGGCCGCGGGCTGAGGCCCTGCGATCGGGAGTGACGGGAGACGGGGGTCGTGAGGCGAGGGCCGGTGCGCCCTTCGGGCGCGGCCTTTTGGGTCGGGGCTGGAAGCCCCTCCCACAACCGGGAGTGACGGGAGGCGGGGGTCGTGAGGCGAGGGGTGGTGCGCGCTCCGCGCGCGGCCTTTTGGATCGGGGCTGGAAGCCCCTCCCACAAC
>WFOW01000288.1 GCA_015487895.1 Gammaproteobacteria bacterium
CCAGGAACTGCAGCCCGCGGTTGGTGTACTTCTTGGCGATCGAGATCACCAGCCGCAGGTTGGCCTCGACCATCTCCTTCTTGGCGCGGCGCGCGCGCGCCTCGCCGATGGACATCTGGCGGTTGATCTCCTTGATCTGGGCGATGGTGAGGCCGGCCTCCTCCTCGATGGCCAGCAGCTTGCGCTGGGCGCGCAGGATCTCCTCGCGGTGCTCGGCGAGGGCCTTCGACCACTTCTTGCCCGCCTTGATCTGGCGGTCCACCCAGCGCAGGTCCGTCTCGTGGTCCGGGAAGGACTCGATGAAGGCCTTGCGCGGCATCTGCGCGCGGTTGACGCACAGCTCCATGATGTGGCGCTCCTGCGCGCGGATGCGCTCGACGACGTCGCGCAGGTTGGCCGTGAGCTCGTCCACCAGGCGCTGCACGAGCTTGAAGCCCATGAAGCACTCGGCGAGCTGCGCGCGCAGCCGCTGGGTGCGCGGGTCGTCGTAGCCGTACTTGGCGATGGCGTTGACCGTACGCGTGTGCAGGCTCTTGAGGCGCTTGAAGCGCTTGCGCGCCTCCTCCGGGTCGGGCCCGGTGTCCTCGGGCTCGCCGTCCTCGCCCTCGGCGGCCTGGCGCTCGCTCGCGGGCGGCGGGATCTCGTCCTCGTCCTCCTCGGGCTCCATGAAGCCCGTGATCACGTCGGAGAGGCGCTGCTCGCCCGCCTGCACCTTCTCCCACTCGGCGAGCAGGCGCGCGACCGAGTCGGGGTAGCTGGCGAGCGCGGCCAGCACCTGGCGCAGGCCCTTCTCGATGCGCTTGGCGAGGCGAGCGCGGCCACCGCCTCTTCGGTCTCGTCCTCGTCGGAGACGTTCGACACCTCCGGGAAGTAGACCCCTGCCTCCTCGGGCGCGGTCTCGTGCACCGAGATGCCCATGTCGTTGAACATGTCGATGATGTCCTCGATCTGCTCGGGATCGACGACATCGTCGGGCAGGTGGTCGTTCACCTCCGCGTAGGTGAGGTAGCCCTGCTCCTTGCCCTTCGCGATGAGGGCCTTGAGTTGGGACTGCTGGTCGTCGCTCATGGTCTCGGCAGTGCTCGTGTCCCAGGTCTCGTGCGCCGGGCGGTCCGGCGCGCGGTGAACCATTCAGTCTAGCGTAGCCGCACGGCCTCCGCCAGCCGCCCCCGCCGCGAGCAGGGCGCGCAGCTCGGCCTTCTCGGCCTCGTCGAGGCCGGCGGCGCGCGCCTTGGCCAGCAGCCGCTCGGCGCGCTGCTCGCGGTGGCGGGCCTCGAGCCGCGCGAGCGCGCCCTCGAGCTCGGCCGCGGCGCCCTCCTCGGGGACCTGGGGGTCCCAGGCGAGGAGGCGCGCGAGCTGGGCGCCGGCCTCGGTGCCGCGGAAGCGCTCGAGGATGGCCGCAGTGCCAAGATGGGGCTCGCTCTCCAGCAAATCAAGCACTTGACGCAGCAGCGGCACGCCCGGCAGCTCGAGCTCGTCCAGCCAGCCGCGCGCCGGGGCGGCCTTCGCGGCGAGCCGCGGATGGCGCAGCAGCAGCGCGAGCGCGGTCCGCACGGGCGTGGCCCGCCCGCGCGGAGCGCCCCCCCGCGCCGGGGGCCGTGCCGCGGCGAGCGCCGCCGGGGCCTCGAGACGCGCCGCGAGCCGCTCGGCCGGCAGCCCCACGCGCGCGGCCAAAGCCTCGGTGAGGAGCTCGCGCAGCACGCCCTGCGGCATCTTGGACAGCAGGGGGCGGGCGAGTTCCGCCATGCGGGCGCGTCCGTCCATGCTCCCGGTATCGGCCCGCGCGGCCAGCCCTTCAAGGAAGAGTTCCGAAAACGGGACGGCGTTCTCGACCCGCGCCAGGAAGGCGTCACGCCCCTCGCGCCGCACCAGGCTGTCCGGGTCCTCCCCCTCGGGCAGGAACAGGAAGCGGGCCGAGCGCCCGTCGCGCATCGCCGGCAGGGCCTGCTCCAGGGCCCGCCAGGCGGCCCGGCGGCCGGCGGCGTCGCCGTCGAAGCAGAAGACCACCTCCGGAACCGTGCGGAACAGCCGCTCCACGTGCTCGGACGTGGCGGCCGTGCCGAGGGTGGCCACGGCCCAGGTGATGCCGTGCTGGGCGAGCGCGATCACGTCCATGTAGCCCTCCACCACCAGGAGACGCTCCAGGCGGCGGGTCGATTCCCGAGCCTCGTGCAGGCCGTAGAGCTCGCGGCCCTTGTGGAAGACCGGGGTCTCGGGCGAGTTCAGGTACTTGGGGCCGTCGCCCTCGATGAGCCGGCCGCCGAAGCCCACGGTGCGCCCGCGCCGGTCGCGGATGGGGAAGACGATGCGGTCGCGGAAGCGGTCGTAGAGGCCGCGGCCGCCGCCCTCGGCGACCAGCCCCGCGGCCTTGAGGCGCGCGCGGGCGGCCTCGTCGCGCCCGAGCGCGCGCAGCAGCCCGTCCCAGGCGGGCGGGGCGTAGCCGAGGCCGAAGCGGGCGGCGATCTCGCCGCTCACCCCGCGCCCGCGCAGGTAGTCGACGGCGCGGCGGGCCTGCGGGTGCTCGCGGAGCTGGCGGCGGAACCAGCGGTCGGCCTCGGCCAGGGTGGCGAGCAGCTCCGCATGGGCCTCGCGCTCGCCGCCCGCGCGCCCGCCGCCCTCGCGCGGCACCTCCAGCCCCAGGCGGCGGGCGAGGTGCTCGACCGCCTCCACGAAGTCCATGTGCTGGTGCTCCATCAGGAAGCCGATGGCGGTGCCGTGGGCCCCGCAGCCGAAGCAGTGATAGAACTGCTTCTGGGGGCTGACGGTGAAGGAGGGCGTCTTCTCGTTGTGGAAGGGGCAGCAGGCGACGAACTCGCGCCCGGCCTTCTTCAGCGGCACGTAGTCGCCCACCACGTCGACGATGTCGACGCGGGAGAGAAGCTCGTCGATGAAGTGCTGCGGGATGCGGCCGGCCATGGGATCGCGCCCGCCAGCGGGCTCCCCAAAGAATAGGAAACTCTCGTCAATCCGCTACGCGGATTGACGAGCGCTGAAGCGCTTCGCGACCATTTTGAATTGATTTTTCCCTGTATCGCCATGCACTTCCATGTGCATGGCGCCGTGGGCACGGGCGCGCAGCGCAGTTGCGGCCCATCGGCGCACGCGCCCGCAGGCGGCACGCTCAGCGATGCCCCGGACACCGGGCCTGGCCCAGGTGCCCGAAGCCGCGCACGGCGGGCGCACCGTCCCGCGGCCGTCCCTGGCCGCGGGGAAGCTCCGAAAAATCGGATTTTTCGGAGCTTCCACAGAGATGGACGCTGCGGGGCGGGCGCGCCTTGCGGGCTCAGCCGCCGAGGCGGGCCTTGACGCGGGCGCTCAGCGCGCCCATGTCGGCGCGGCCCTGGACCCGGGGCTTGAGCCAGCCCATGACCTTGCCCATGTCGCGCATGCCCTGGGCGCCGGTGGCGGCAAGGGCCTCCTCGACCAGGCGCTCGAGCTCGGCCTCGTCCAGGGGCTCCGGCAGGTAGGAGCGGATGAGCTCGAGCTCGTAGCGCTCCTGCTGGGCCTGCTCGGCGCGGCCCGCGGCCTCGTACTGCTCGGCGGCCTCGCGGCGCTGCTTGGCCAGGCGCTCCAGGACGGCGATCGCCGCCGCCTCGTCGAGCCCGCCGCCGCCCTCCTTCTCCTTCTGCTGGAGCGCGGCGAGGACCAGGCGCAGGGCGCGCAGGCGGCGCTGGTCGCGCGCCTTGAGCGCGGCCTTCATGTCCTGCTCGATGCGGGCCTTGAGGGAGTCTCCGGCCACGGCGGCCTCCGGCCCGGTGCGGGGCGCGGCCTCAGTAGGGCCGCTGCATGCGCGCCTGCTCCTTGGCGAGGCGCTTGAGGTGGCGCTTGATGGCCGCGGCGCGCTTGCGCTTGCGCACCTGGGTAGGCTTCTCGTAGTACTCGCGCCGGCGCAGCTCCGTGAGGATGCCGGCCTTCTCGCAGGCGCGCTTGAAGCGCCGCAGCGCCACCTCGAAGGGCTCGTTCTCTTTGACCTTGACCGTCGGCATGCGCTCCCGTCCTCGGCTTGATCACGCCCGGGGCGGGCCCCGGGAAGCGCGCCATTCTAGCGGCGGGCCCGTGCGATTGCAAAGCGCGGGCGCGGCCCGCTACCGTAGCGCGCCATGCGCGTGCTCGGCATCGAGACCTCCTGCGACGAGACCGCGGCCGCGGTCTACGAGACCGGCCGCGGCCTGCTGGCGCAGGCCGTCCACAGCCAGGTCGCCCTCCACGCCCCCTAC
>WFOW01000289.1 GCA_015487895.1 Gammaproteobacteria bacterium
CACCTCGGCCCCGATGGGCTCGTCGCCCTGCTTGAGCGTGCCGCGCTTGCGCACGTCGATGCGCACCGAGGCGTAGAACTTGAGGGCGTTGCCGCCGGTGGTGGTCTCGGGGTTGCCGAACATGACCCCGATCTTCATGCGGATCTGGTTGATGAAGATCACCAGGGTGTTGGAGCGCTTGATGTTGGCGGTGAGCTTGCGCAGCGCCTGCGACATCAGGCGCGCCTGCAGACCGACGTGCGAGTCGCCCATCTCGCCCTCGATCTCGGCCTTGGGCGTGAGCGCCGCCACCGAGTCGATCACCACCACGTCGATCGCCCCCGAGCGCACCAGCATGTCGGCGATCTCGAGCGCCTGCTCGCCGGTGTCGGGCTGCGAGACCAGGAGGTCCTCGACGTTGACGCCGAGCTTCTCCGCGTAGACCGGGTCGAGGGCGTGCTCGGCGTCGATGAAGGCGGCCGTGCCGCCGGCCTTCTGCGCCTCGGCGATCACCTGGAGCGTGAGCGTGGTCTTGCCCGAGGACTCCGGGCCGTAGATCTCGACCACGCGCCCGCGCGGCAGCCCGCCGATGCCGAGGGCGATGTCGAGGCCCAGCGAGCCCGTGGAGATCACGTCCACATCGCGCGCCGCCGAGCCGTCGCCCAGGCGCATCACGGAGCCCTTGCCGAACTGGCGCTCGATCTGGGTCAGCGCCGCCGCCAGTGCCTTCTTGCGGTTCTCGTCCATGTCCTCCCCCGGCCTCGCCTGCCTCGTCTCCGCCTGCGGTTCAGGATTCCGGGGATTATCCCACAGTCGCGCACCGCGCGACGAGGCCGCGGGCGCTCAGGCGCGCAGCGGCCAGCGCCGCAGCACCTCGTACCCGGCCCCGCCCGGGCGCAGGCGCGAGCGCACCAGCGCGAAGTCCGCCACGGGCCAGCGCACCGGCTCCGGCAGCGGCCCGGCCGGCACCGGAGCCGCCCTGCGCGCGAGCGTGACGTGGGGCACGAAGGGGCGCGTGTCCGTCTCCAGCCCGCAGCGTGCCGCCGCCTCGCGCAGCGCGGCCTCGAGGCGGGCGAGGGGCTGCGGCGTCACGCCCGGCCCCACCCACACCACGCGCGCGCGCGGGAAGGCGCCGGCGCGGTCGAGCAGCAGCTCGAAGGGCGGGGCCAGGACCTCCCCTGCCAGCCGCTCGAGGCAGGCGCGCCGCGCGGCGTCCACAGGCCCGAGGAAGACCAACGTGAGATGGATGGCTTCCGGCGGCAGCCGCCGGCCGCCCTTGCGGACCAGCCGCCGACCCAGCCGCGCGAGCGCCTCCTGGAGCGCGGGCGCCGGCCAGAGGGCGAAGAACAGCCGCTCGCGGCCCCCCCCGCCTCCTTCGGCCTCAGCCGCCGAGGACATCGAGCAGGCCCTCGAGCGCGGCGCGCACCGTCTGCCGGCGCACCGCCTCGCGGTCGCCGGCGAAGCGGGCGAGCCGCGCGCGCACGCCCGCGCCGGCGCGCGCCCAGGCGAGCCAGACCGTGCCCACGGGCTTGTCCGGCGTGCCGCCGCCGGGGCCGGCGATGCCGCTCACGGCGACGCTCACCTGCGCGCGGCTCGCCGCCAGCGCTCCGGCCGCCATCGCCCGCACCACCTGTTCGCTCACCGCCCCGTGCGCGGCGATCGCCTCGGCCGGCACGCCGAGCATCCGCTCCTTGGCGGCGTTGCTGTAGGTGACGAAGCCGCGGTCGAACCAGCCCGAGCTGCCGGCCACGTCCGTCACGGCCTTGGCGATCCAGCCGCCGGTGCAGGACTCGGCCGTGGCCAGCCTCAGCCCGGCGCCGGCGAGGGCCTCGCCCACCCGGCGGGCCAGCGCCTCGAGCGCGGCGTCGTCGCAGCCTGCGGGCACGCTCACAAGCGATCCCGCCCGCTCAGGCCCGAATCCCCCATCCGCTCGATCCCGCTCGCGGCCATCTCTCCGGGAAGCATCCCCCGAAGCGGCCGGGGCCGCAAGTGCGGCCGGCAGGGGGCACGGCTCCGCCGGGGCCGCCCCGTCAGACCTTCAGTGCGGCGACACGCTCGCGGAGCTGGTCGGCGACGCCCGCGAGCTCCTCGCATCCGCCCTCGGTGCGCGAGGCGCCCTCGCCCGCCTCGCCCGCGGCCACGCGGATGCTCTCGACGTTGCGGAGCACCTCCTCGCTGACCTGGGTCTGCTGCTCGGTGGCGCTGGCGATCTGGGCCGCCATGTCGCTGATCTGCGAGACGGCGCCCGCGATCGCGCGCAGGCGCTCGCGCGCGTCGGCCGCGCGCTCGACGGACTCCTCGGCCTGCGCCTTCCCGTGCTCCATGACCTCGACCGCCTCCGAGGTGCCCGCCTGCACCCGCTCGATGATCTCCTGGATCTCGTGGGTGGACTCCTGCGTGCGCTGGGCCAGCGTCCTCACCTCGTCGGCCACCACGGCGAACCCGCGCCCCTGCTCGCCGGCGCGCGCGGCCTCGATGGCGGCGTTCAGCGCCAGGAGGTTCGTCTGCTCGGCGATGTCGCGGATCACGTCCAGCACCCGGCCGACCTTCGCCGTGTCCTCGTCGAGGCGCGAGACGACCTCGGCGGCGCGCGCCGACTGCGAGGCGAGCGCCCCGATCGCCTCCGCCGTGTCCGTGACCGCCCGCTCGCCGGCCTGCGCGGCCTCGTCGGCCTCGCGCGCGGCCTCCGCCGTCGCCGCGCAGCTGCGGGCCACCTCCCGCACCGCCGCCGACATCTCCTCCATCGCGGTGGCGAGCTGCTCGGTCTGCTCGCGCTGGGCGGTGACCGAGGCGTTGCCCTGCCCGGCGGCGGCGCGCAGCGAGCCGCTGGTGGCGCACAGGGACTCCACGGAGCGGACCACCTCCCCCACGAGCTCCTGGAAGCGCGCCGCCATCGCGTCCAGCCGCTCCCCGATGCGCGCCAGCTCGTCGCGCCCGGGCACGGCAGCGCGGGCCGACAGATCGCCCTCCATGAGCCGGACGAGCGCCGCGTCGATGCGGCCCACCGAGTCGCGGATCCCGCGGTAGAAGGCGACGAACAGGACCGCCAGGGCCGCGAGCAGCGCCACCACGGAGGCCGCCACCGCGTCGCGTCGCGCGGCGGCCCGCTCCCGCCGGGCCTCGAGCAGCCCGTCGAGGGCGGAAAGCCCCGTGTCGAGCAGCGCGTAGACGCGCTCGATGGCCGCGGTGCCCTGGGAGAAGACGTCCTCGGCACGCGCGCCGCCGGCATCGCCGCGGAAGACCCTCTCGGCGAAACCGAGGTAGCCGGCCGCCGCCTCGCGCGCCGGCCCGTAGGGCCCGGCGAGCCGGTCGGCCAGCGCCGGCCGCTCGCGCGCGACCCCCGTGGACGCGTGGCCGAGCTCGGCGAGCAGCCGGCGCGCGGTGGTCATGTGGACCGCGAGCCGGAGCTTCTCGTCGGGGGTGGCGCTCCCGCGGGCGACCATGCCCGAGAGCATCCCCCGGAGCTGCCCGAGCGTCTCGGCAAGCTCCGGAAGCACGCGCACCACCATCGCCGAGAGATGCGCCGTGCCCGGATGCTCGTCGAACAGCAGCCCGGAGTGCTCGCCGACCTCGCGCCCCAGCGCGAGCAGCCCGCCCACGAGCCGCGTGTGCCGCTCGAACGCGACGGCGGGCTCCAGCGCGCCGAGCTCGTCCCGCAGCGCGCGCCATTCCCGCCGCAGCTCGGCGACACGCCCGGCGGTCCCGAGCGTGGCGGCGAGCCCGGCGTCCAGCTCCGCGAGGGCAGCGAAGTCGCGCTCGACCTCCCGGGCCTTGGCGGCGAGACGCGGGCGGAAGCCCTCCGCCCCGTTGAGCAGGGCGTTCGCCATGCCGCGGTGCTCCGGAACGTGCTGCAGGAGCGGCCGCAGTGCGGCGAAGTGGCGCAGCGCCTGGCGCTCGCGCTGCGCATCGCGGGCGGCCGCGTCGGCGTCCATGACCAGCTTCGTCCCGAGCAGCGACAGCGGCACCAGGAACACGAAAAAGACCGAGGTGAACTTGACCGGGAAAGGCATGCGCCGCGAGAGACGCGCCAAGACGTCCAGAAAGATGAGCTTCGGCAGCTTCATGTCCGCTCCCCCGTCTGGGCCGCTCCTGCTGGAGCCGGAAACCACGAACCGCACAGGCCTATCGGCCGAACCTGTCGCTCCTTGAGCCCCTGCCCCACGGCACGCGACGGCCCCGCCCCACCCTACGGCCTGCGGACGGGGACGGACGCCCGAAATGCGGAGGGGGCCGCCTGCGCGGCCCCCTCCGGCTTTCTCGTCGTGATGCGCTTCCGTGCTGCCCCTGGGCACGCGATATTCAGTCGCGCCCCATATCCGGATGCTCGATCTCCGGAGCCTCCGGGGCCTCCATCTCGGGTGTCTCCACCTCCGGAGCCTCCGGGGCCTCCATCTCGGGCACCTCCATCTCCGGAGCCTCCGGCGCCTCCATCTCCGGAGCCTCCGGGGTCTCCATCTCCGGAGCCTCCGGGGCCTCCATCTCGGGCGCCTCGGGGGTCTCGGGATGGCCGACCTCGGGCATCTCCGGGTGCTCCACCTCGGGCCGCTCGATCTCCACCTCCACCTGCCCGCCGGGGCCGACCTCGATCTCGATCGCGGTGCCCGGCGGCAGGCCCTCGGGGATCCGGATGCCCTCCGGCACGGCGAGCGAGGGATCGACCGTGTGCTCGATGCGGACGATCGGGCTGCCATCCTCGCCCACCGTGACATGGAGCTCCGTGCCAGCCGGCAGGCCGGACGGGACCGTCACGCCATTGACC
>WFOW01000290.1 GCA_015487895.1 Gammaproteobacteria bacterium
GTCCGGCAGCGCCACGAAGCCGAACTGCGCCGAGGACCACAGCACGAGCTCCTCGGCCATGCGGGAGAGGTGCATCATGAGCGTGGCCGCGCAGGCGGCGAACTCGATGGCGAAGTCGCGGTCGCTCACGGCATCGAGCGAGTTCTCCGCCACCGCCTCGAAGCCGAGCTCGCGCGCGACGAACTCGCGGTCGACGGGAAAGCTGGTGCCGGCGAGCGCCGCCGCCCCCAGCGGCAGCACGTTGACCCGCCGGCGGCAGTCGGCGAGCCGCGCGCGGTCGCGCTCGAGCATCTCGAACCAGGCCAGCATGTGGTGGCCGAAGGTGACGGGCTGGGCCACCTGCAGGTGGGTGAAGCCCGGCATCACCGTCTCGGCCTCGCGCTCGGCGAGGTCCACGAGGGCCTCCTGCAGGCGCGCGATCTCGGCGCGCAGGCCGTCGATGGCCTCGCGCAGCCACAGGCGCACGTCGGTGGCGACCTGGTCGTTGCGCGAGCGGCCCGTGTGCAGCTTCTTGCCCGCCTCGCCGATGCGCTCGATGAGGCGGGCCTCGATGTTCATGTGCACGTCCTCGAGCGCCTCGGACCACTCGAAGCGCCCGGCCTCGATCTCGGCGCGGATGGCCTCGAGCCCCTCGACGATGGCGCGGGCCTCGTCCTCGCCCAGCACGCCCGCGCGCGCCAGCATGCGCGCGTGCGCGATGGAGCCGGCGATGTCCTGGCGGTAGAGGCGGCGGTCGAAGCCGACCGAGGCCGTGAAGCGCTCGACGAAGGCGTCGGTGGGCTCGGCGAAGCGCCCGCCCCAGGGCTTGCGGCCCGCGCCCTTGCTCTCCCCCTCGCCCATGCCCTTCTCCCGGATGCCCGGCGCGAGTATACGGGATCGGCGCGCGGCGGGCAGGGCGCGCCGCCGCCCGGGGGCCGGCCGCGCTTGCAAGCCGCGGTGGCGGCGCCGAAACTTGGTGCATGGCCGGTTCCGCCAGGGGCGTGGAGGCAGGCCGGTGCGAGCGGCACTTCCTGCCGGACTTCTGCGGCGTGCGCATGGTCTTCGCCGTGGTGGTCATCGGCGAGCTCCTCGCCCTGCTGCTCGCGCTCGCGCGCGGGGCGAGGGGGACCGGCTTCTGGAGCGAGCTCAGCCTCATCTCGCTGTTCATCCAGTGGACGGCGCTGCTGGCGCTGGCGGTGCTGTGCCTGGCGCGCCCGTGGCTGTGCCGGCTGGGCAACGCCGCGGCCGCCGTGGCCGGCTATCTCATCCTGCTGGCGGTGACGGCGGCGGTGAGCGAGGCCGCCTGGCGCGCCGCCCACCTCGAGCCGCTCATGCTCCCGCTCGGCGGCCAGGGGCACGCGGCCTTCGTGCTGCGCAACCTCGCGATGGCGGCGCTCGTGGGCGCGGTGGCCTTCCGCTACCTCTACGTCCAGCACCAGTGGAAGCAGAACCTCGAGGCCGAGGCCGACGCGCGCGTGCAGGCGCTGCAGGCGCGCATCCGCCCCCACTTCCTGTTCAACAGCATGAACACCATCGCCGCGCTCACGCGCACCGACCCCGAGCGCGCCGAGCAGGCGGTGGAGGACCTCGCCGACCTGTTCCGCGCCGCCCTCGGCCGCGAGGGCGGCACCGGCACGCTCGCCGACGAGATCGCCCTGGTGCGCCGCTACCTCAGCATCGAGCGGCTGCGCCTCGGCCCGCGCCTGGAGGTCGCCTGGTCCGTGGACGAGGCGCTCGGCCGGGCCGAGCTCCCGCTGCTGCTGCTCCAGCCGCTGGTCGAGAACGCCATCTACCACGGCATTGAGCCGCTGCCGGAGGGGGGGCTGGTGCGCATCGAGGCCTGGCGCGAGGGCGGCGACATGTGCCTGCGGGTGATCAACCCGGTGCCGGAGGGCGAGGCGCCGCGCCGGCGCGAGGGGCACCGGCTGGCGCTGGCCAACGTCGCGCAGCGGCTGGCGCTCGCCTACGGCGAGCGCGGGCGCGTGGAGGTGGAGGAGCGCTCGGGGTGGTACCAGGTGACGCTGCGGCTGCCCCTGCGCGAGAAGGAGGCGAAGGATGCGGGTGCTGATCGTCGACGACGAGGCCCTGGCGCGCGACCGGCTGCGTAGCCTGCTCGAGACCCTCCCGGACTGCGAGGTGGTGGGCGAGGCCGCGGGCGGGCGCGAGGCGCTGGAGCTGGCGCAGCGGCTGCAGCCCGACGTGGTGCTGCTCGACATCCGCATGCCGGGCATGGACGGGCTGGAGGCGGCGCGCCACCTCGGGACGCTGGAGCGGCCGCCGGCCATCGTCTTCGCCACCGCCTACGGCGACTACGCGCTGGAGGCCTTCGACGCCCAGGCCGTGGACTACGTGCTCAAGCCCGTGCGCCGCGAGCGCCTCGAGCGCGCCCTCGCCCAGGCGCGGCGGCTGACGCAGGCGCAGGTGGCCGAGCTCGAGGCCGCGCACGGCGGCGCGCCGCGCGCGCGCACGCACATCTGCGCGCGCCTGCGGGGCAACCTCCAGCTCGTGCCGGTGGCCGAGGTCTACTACTTCCAGGCCGACCAGAAGTACGTCACGGTGCGCCACCGCGGGGGCGAGGTGCTGATCGAGGAGTCGCTCAAGTCGCTGGAGCGCGAGTTCGGCGAGCGCTTCGTGCGCGTGCACCGCAACGCGCTGGTCGCCGCCGCCTACCTCGCGGGCATGGAGCGCACGCCCGAGGGGCGCTGCTACGTGCGGCTCAAGGGCATCGAGGACCGCATCGAGGTCAGCCGCCGGCACGTCCCGGGTCTGCGCAGGCGCCTCAAGGCGCTGGGGATGGCGGGCGGCTGAGCGCCGGGCGGGCGCTCAGTCGGAGACGGCCTCCTCGTCCTCGACCCCGCTGCGGGCGACGTGGCCGCGCGCGCGCACGCGCGCCACGGCCCGGGCGATGGCCTCGTCCAGATAGGCGCCGTAGAGCTCCACCGTGTTGATGCCCACGAGCCGCGGGGCGAGCTCGCGGCCGGCGGCGTCCACGAAGAGCACCGTCGGCGTCACGAACACGCCGTAGCGGTCGGCGAGGCGGTGGGTCTCGACCTCGCGGCCCCCGAAGTCGCGCACGGACTCGCCGGGGTCCAGCATCACCTTGCGGATCAGGACCGTGCCGTCGTACTCGCCGCTGCGCACCATGGGCTCGAGGATCTCGCGGTCGAGCACGTGGCAGTAGCCGCAGTCGCTGGCGCTGAAGACCAGCATCAGCGCCCGGCCCGAGCCCTCGGCCGCGCGCCCCGCAGCCGCGAGGTCTTCGGCGACGGGCACCCGCGGCGGCTCGCCCGCGGCCGCCGCGGCCGCGAGCGCGAGCCCGAGGATGGCGCCGGTCCAGCGCATGGGAGCCATTCTCACACAGGCCCCGGGGCCGCGGCCACCCGGTCCGCTCGGAGCCGGGCCGCCGGCCGTGGCAGAATGGGCGCCCGCCGCCGATCCGGAGCCGCACCCGCCGTGCCCGAGACCCTGCGCATCGCCACCCGCCGCAGCCCGCTGGCCCTGTGGCAGGCCGAGCACGTGGCCGCGCGCCTGCGCGCCGCGCACCCGGGCCTGGCCGTGGAGCTCGTGCCCATGACCACCCGGGGCGACCGCGTGCTCGACAGCCCGCTCGCCCGCATCGGCGGCAAGGGCCTGTTCGTCAAGGAGCTCGAGCGCGCCATGCTGGAAGGACGCGCGGACCTCGCCGTCCATTCCATGAAGGACGTGCCGGTGGAGCTGCCGGAGGGGCTCGTGATCGCCGCCGTCCTCGAGCGCGAGGACCCGCGCGACGCCCTCGTCACCGCCCGCCCCGGCCTCGACCTCGACACCCTGCCGCCCGGGGCGCGCGGATCTGGCACTGGCGGCGCAGGCTGGAGGTGCCGACGCGCGCCGCCCGGACCTCGAGGTGCTCGACCTGCGCGGCAACGTCGGCACGCGCCTCGCCCGCCTCGACGAGGGCCGCTACGACGCCATCGTGCTGGCGGCCGCGGGCCTGCGCCGCCTTGGAGAGGCGGCGCGCATCGGCCGCCACCTCGGCACCGACGAGCTCCTGCCGGCCATCGGCCAGGGCGTGATCGGCGTAGAGTGCCGCGCCGACGACGCGCGCACGCGCGCGCTCGTCGAGGCCCTCGAGCACGGGCCCACGCGGGTGG
>WFOW01000291.1 GCA_015487895.1 Gammaproteobacteria bacterium
CTCCTGCACCTTGCGCTCGAGGATGCGGTCCAGCATTCGGTTCTCAGTTCTCGGTTCTCAGCCCACGGCTCGCAGGCCTGCCCGCGGTCGGGAACTCTTCCCCGCCTCCCGCGACCCGTCTCCCGTGCACTCCACGGATGCGGGTGCCGCGGCCGCCTGCGGCGGCAGAGACGGGAGGCGGGGGTCGGGAGGCGAGGAGGTGGAGCGCCCTCCGGGCGCGGCCTTTCGATCTTCCCGTCTCCCGCGACCCGCGACCCGTCATCCGTCTCCCGTGCACTCCCACGAATGTGGGCGCGGCTTCCAGCCGCGATTCCTCGGTCCAGCCCCCGGTCGCGGCAAGATGCCGCTCCCACAGAGCCAGCTTTCAGGTTGCAGGCCACGATCTACAGCAGTCCGCCAGGCACCCCCGCCTTGGGCTCGCGGCCTTTTCCCGTCTCCCGCAACCCGTCTCCCGTAACCTGTTTGCTACGCCAGCTCGCGGCTCAGGGCGGCGAGGCGCTCGAGCCGGCGCAGCGGCTCGCCCGTCGCCATGGCCTCCAGCGCGCGCGCCACGCCCTCCTCGAGCGAGGCGGCACGGCCCGCCACGTAGACCGCGGCGCCGGCGTTGAGCGCGACCATGTCGCGCGCCGGCCCCGGCTCGCCCGCGAGCGCCTGGCGCACCAGGGCGAGCGAGGCCTGCGCGTCGTCCACGCGCAGGCCGTCGAGCGGCGCGCGGCTCACGCCCAGCGCCTGCGGGTCCACGCGGTAGCGCTCGATTCGCCCGCCGCGCAGCTCCGCCACCTCCGTCGGGCCGGCGATGCTGATCTCGTCCAGGCCCTCCGCGCCGTGCACCACCATGACGTGGCGGCTGCCGAGGCGCGCGAGCACCTGCGCCAGCGGCTCGAGCCAGGCGGCGTCGAAGACGCCGAGCACCTGGTTGGGCGCGCCCGCGGGATTGGTCAGGGGGCCGAGCAGGTTGAACACGGTGCGCACGCCCATCTCGCGGCGCGGGCCGATGGCGTGCCTCATGGCGCCGTGGTGGGCGGGCGCGAACAGGAAGCCGACCCCGACCTCGCGGATGCAGCGCGCCACGGCCTCCGGCGGCAGGTCGAGCCGCACGCCCGCCGCCTCCAGCAGGTCGGCGCTGCCCGAGCGGCTCGAGACCGAGCGGTTGCCGTGCTTGGCCACGTGGGCGCCGCAGGCCGCGGCCACGAAGGCGGCGGCGGTCGAGACGTTGAACAGCCCCGCGGCGTCGCCGCCCGGGCCGCAGGTGTCGACCAGGTGCGGCAGGTCCGGGACCTCCACGGGCGTGGCCAGCTCGCGCATGACGCGCGCGGCGGCGGCGATCTCCTCCACCGTCTCGCCCTTCATGCGCAGGCCCACGAGGAAGCCGCCGATCTGGGCCGGCGTCGCCTCGCCGCCCATGATGCGGCGCATGACGGACTCCATCTCGGGGCCCGTCAGGTCGCGGCGCTCGACCACCGCCCGTATGGCGTCCTGCATATGCATGAGGTCACGGCTTGCAGTTCACGGTTCGCGGAAGAAGGCTCCTACCGTACACCGTACGCCGCACACCGTAAACTCAGTCTTCGAGGAAATTGCGCAGCAGGTCGTGGCCGACCGCCGTGAGGATGGACTCCGGATGGAACTGCACGCCCTCCACCGGCAGCTCGCGGTGGCGCACGCCCATGATCTCGTCCATCTCCCCGCCCTCGCGCTCGGTCCAGGCCGTGACCTCCAGGCATTCCGGCAGGCTCGCGCGCTCGATCACGAGCGAGTGGTAGCGGGTCGCCTCGAAGGGGTCCGGCAGCCCGCGGAAGACGCCCTCGCCCGAGTGGCGGATCATCGAGGTCTTGCCGTGCATGATCTCGCGCGCGTGCACGATGCGCCCGCCGAAGGCCTGGCCGATGCACTGGTGGCCGAGGCACACGCCGAGGATAGGCACGCGCCCGGCGAAGCGGCGCACGAGCTCGACCGAGACGCCGGCCTCGTTGGGCGTGCACGGCCCGGGCGAGATGACGATGCGCTCGGGGGCGAGGCGCTCGACCTCCTCCAGCGTGATCCGGTCGTTGCGGAAGACGCGCACCTCGGCGCCGAGCTCGCCCAGGTACTGGACCAGGTTCCAGGTGAAGGAGTCGTAGTTGTCGATCATGAGGATCACGCCGCGCCCTCCCGGCCCGCGGGGGCCTCGAGGCCGGCGGCGAGGGCGGCGGCACGGAACAGGGCGCGGCCCTTGCTCATGGTCTCTTCCCACTCGCGCGCCGGCACCGAGTCGGCGACGATGCCGGCGCCGGCCTGCACGTGCATGGTGGCGTCCTTGAGCACCGCGGTGCGGATGGCGATGGCGAGGTCCATGTCCCCGCTCCAGGCGAGGTAGCCGACGGCGCCGCCGTAGACGCCGCGCTTGATCGGCTCGAGCTCGTCGATGATCTCCATCGCCCGGATCTTGGGCGCGCCGGTGAGCGTGCCCGCGGGGAAGGTGGCGCGCAGCACGTCCATGGGGCCGAGGCCGGGGCGCAGACGGCCGCGCACGTTGGAGACGATGTGCATCACGTGCGAGTAGCGCTCCACCACCATGCGCTCGTCGACCTCGACGCTGCCGATCTCGGCCACGCGGCCCACGTCGTTGCGCCCGAGGTCGATGAGCATCAGGTGCTCGGCGCGCTCCTTGGGGTCGGCGAGCAGCTCCTCCTCCAGCGCGCGGTCCTCGGCCTCGGTGGCCCCGCGCGGGCGCGTGCCGGCGATGGGCCGCACCGTCACGGTGCCGCGGTCGAGGCGCACCAGGATCTCGGGCGAGGAGCCGATCACGTGGAAGCCGCCGAGGTCCATGTAGAACAGGTAGGGCGAGGGGTTGAGGGTGCGCAGCGCCCGGTAGAGGTTGAGCGGCGAGCCGCGGTAGGGGGCGGACAGGCGCTGCGAGAGCACCACCTGCATGACGTCGCCCTCGACGATGTAGCGCTGGATGCGCCCGACGGCGGCCTCGAAGGCCTCGCGCCCGAAGCTCGAGCGGAAGTCCTCCTCGCGCAGCGGCTCGCCGGCGTGCGCGCGGGGGGCCGGCAGCGCCCCGGCCAGGCGCGCCTCGAGGGCGTCGAGGCGCGCCTGCGCCTCGCGCCAGGCCCCGGGGCGGGCGGGCTCGGCGTGCACCACGAGGTAGAGCTTGCCGAGCAGGTTGTCGAAGACCGCGAGCTCCTCGGAGAGCATGAGCAGGATGTCCGGCACGCCGAGGGGGTCGGGCTTTTCCACGCCGGCCAGCCGCGGCTCGATGTGGCGCACGGTGTCGTAGCCGAAGTAGCCCACCAGCCCGCCGGCGAAGCGCGGCAGGCCCGGCAGCGCCGGCACGTGCCAGGCGGAGCGCCATTCCTCGAGCCAGGCGAGCGGGTCGGCGGCCTCGATGCGCTCCGGCGCCTCGCCCTCGCGCTCGACCGTCACGGTGCGGCCGCGCACGGCGACGCGGGTGCGCGCCGGCAGGCCGATGATCGAGTAGCGCCCCCACTTCTCGCCGCCCTGCACCGACTCGAGCAGGTAGCTCCAGGGGCCGGCGGCGAGCTTGAGGTAGGCGCTGAGGGGGGTGTCGAGGTCGGCGAGGACCTCGCGCACCACGGGGACGTGGCTGTAGCCCTGGTCGGCAAGCTGCCGGAATGCGTGCTCGTTCATCGGCTCACCCTGCGCGGCGGGTCGGGGAGGTTCGGGTCGGGGACGGAGGCGCGCGCGAGCGGCCCGGTCACCATCGGGTGCCGGGGACGCGCCACCTCCGTGCCGCCGCGCGGGCTCGCATCGCCTGCCTCAGGCAGCCTGCTCCAGCATGGGCAGCAATTCTAGCAGGGAATCGACGACCGCGTTGGGCGCGGCCTCGCGGATGTCGCGGCCGTGGTTGTAGCCGTAGCTGACGCAGACCACGGGCATGCCGGCCGCGCGCGCCGCCTGCACGTCGTTGCTCGAGTCGCCCACCATGAGGCAGCGGCCGGGCTCGACGCCGAGCGCGCGCGCGGCGCACAGCAGCGGCTCGGGGTCCGGCTTCTTGCGTGCGCAGTCGTCGCCGCAGACGACGACCGCGAAGCGCCCGCGCACGCCGAGGTCGGCGAGCAGGGGCTCGGTGAAGCGCCGCGCCTTGTTGGTGACGGCGGCGAGCCGGTAGCCGGCGCGCTCGAGAGCGGCGAGCGCCTCGGCCGCGCCTGGGTAGAGGCGGCTGCGCTTGCTCGTGTTCTCGGCGTAGAGCTCGAGGAAGACCGGATAGGCGCGCTCGAACTCGGCCGGGTCCGGCTCGCCCTCGAGGCTCCCCGTGAGCGCGCGCTTGACCAGGCGCTCGACGCCGTTGCCCACCCAGTCGCGCACGCGCGCCTCGCCCCAGGGCTCGCGTCCGATGCGCCGCATGGTCTCGTCCACGCACCAGGCGAGGTCCGGCACGCTGTCGACCAGCGTGCCGTCGACGTCCACGATCACGGCCTCGGGGCGGGCGGAGAGCACGTCCTCAGGCCCCCGCCTTCGCCAGCTCCTCGCGCATGGCGCGGATGACGCTGTCGTAGCGGTTCGGGTCCTCGTCGCGGCCGGCGCCGAAGATGGCCGAGCCGGCGACGAAGGTGTCGGCGCCGGCCTCGGCGATGGCGCGGATGTTGTCCACCTTGACGCCGCCGTCGATCTCGAGGCGGATGTCGCGCCCCGAGGCGTCGATCATCTCGCGCGCGCGCTTCAGCTTGCGCAGCACGTAGGGGATGAACTTCTGCCCGCCGAAGCCGGGATTGACCGACATGAGCAGCACCATGTCCACCTTCTCGATCACCCACTCGAGGTGGTCGAGCGGCGTCGCCGGGTTGAAGACCAGGCCCGGCTTGCAGCCGTGGTCGCGGATGAGCTGCAGGGTGCGGTCGATGTGCTCGCTCGCCTCGGGGTGGAAGGTGATGTAGGTGGCGCCGGCCTTGGCGAAGTCCGGCACGATGCGGTCGACCGGCTTGACCATGAGGTGCACGTCGATGGGCGCCTCGATGCCGTAGGCGCGCAGCGCCTCGCATACCAGCGGCCCGATGGTGAGGTTGGGCACGTAGTGGTTGTCCATCACGTCGAAGTGGACGATGTCGGCGCCCGCGGCCAGCACGTTGGCCACCTCCTCGCCCAGGCGCGCGAAGTCCGCCGAGAGGATGGAGGGTGCGATCAGGTACTCGCGCATGGTCTTGAAGCCCCTGCTGCCGACTGCCATATTGGTGCCCGGCCGGCCTCGCGGCGGGCGCGGAGCCGGCAACTTTACCCCAAACGCCCGCCCCGTGCAGCCTCGCGGAGGCCCCCGGTGCGTCTCCAACCCCTTGCGGCGACAGGGTTTGCGCTCGCGCTGCTGGCCGCCGGGCCTGCGGCGGCGCAGGCACCCGCGGCCCCGGCCGCCCCGCCCGCGGGCGATGCGGCCAAGGAGCGGCGCTGGGCCGAGCAGATCGTCGAGGGCCTGATCGACGGCGAGGCGGTGTGGCTGGAGGCGGGCGGCGCGCGCTTCCTCGCCATCTACACGCCGCCCGCGGGCGAGCCGCGCGGCGGCGTCGTGGTGCTGCACGGCATGGGCGCGCATCCGGACTGGCCCGAGGTCGTGCACCCGCTGCGCGCGCGCCTGCCCGAGCGCGGCTGGGCGACGCTGTCCGTCCAGCTCCCGGTGCTCCCGAACGAGGCGCGGCCCGAGGACTACGCCCCGCTGCTCGATGCCGCCGCGCCGCGCATCGCCGCCGCCGTGCGGTGGCTGCGCGGGCGCGGGCACGCGCCCGTGGCCCTGGCCGGCCACAGCCTCGGGGCGGCGATGGGGGTGCGATTTCTGGCGCGGCGCCCGGACGCCGGCGTCTTCGCCTTCGTCGCCGTGGGGCTGCCCTCGGACCTCGGGGGGGCGGATGCCGGAGCCTTGGCCGCCCTGCGCAAGGTGCGCGTGCCGGTGCTGGACCTCTACGGGGGGCTCGACCTGCCGGGCGTGGTGGCCGATGCGCGCCGGCGCCTGGCGGCCCTCGCCGCGGCCGGCGCCGAGGGCTCGCGGCAGGTGCGCATCGAGGGTGCCGACCACTTCTTCGACGGCTTCGAGGACGAGCTGGTGGCCCAGGTGGACGGATGGCTGCGGCGCGTGCGCGGGGCCGCCGGCGAAAAAGGAAAGGAGCGGAAACCATGATGGCACCGCTGGTCGCGCTGCACGTGCTCGCCGCCGTGATCTGGGTGGGCGGGATGTTCTTCGCCTACATGGCACTCAGGCCGGTGGCGGCCTCGCTGCTCGAGCCGCCGCTGCGCCTGCCGCTGTGGTCGCGCACCTTCGCGCGCTTCTTCCCTTGGGTGTGGGCGGCGGTGGTCGTGCTGCCGGCGAGCGGCTGGACCCTGATCCTCGGCTACTTCGGGGGGCTCGGGGCCGCGCCCGTGCGCGTGCACGTCATGAACGCGGTCGGCACGCTCATGATCCTCATCTTCCTGCACGTCTATTTCGCCCCCTAC
>WFOW01000292.1 GCA_015487895.1 Gammaproteobacteria bacterium
CTGTGGCACTTTCCGTGGGCTCGCGCCCCCCAGGCGTTACCTGGCACCCTGCCCTGTGGAGCCCGGACTTTCCTCCCCGCGCGCGGCGCGGAGCGGCTGCCCGGCCGGCTCGCGGGCGCTACTGTAGCACGCGCCGAAGACGGCGCGGCTCAGCCGCCATCGTCTTCGACCGCCCAGCGGTATAGCCGGTTCCGCGCGATCCCCGTGATCTCGGCCGCCGCCGCGGCGGCCTCCCGCGGCGGGAGGTGCCGGCGCAGGACGGCCAGCACGCGCCGCGCCTCGGCCTCGCCCGCGGCCGGCGTCTCGGCGGCGCCCTCGACCACGACCACGATCTCCCCGCGTCGCTGGTCGGGGTCCGCGGCGACGCGCGCGGCGAGCTCGGCGAGCGTGGCGTGCAGCACGGTCTCGTGGCGCTTGGTGAGCTCGCGCGCGAGCGCCGCGCGCCGCGCCCCGCCGAGGACGGCGGCGGCGTCGGCGAGGCTCGCCTCGATGCGGTGCGGGGCCTCGAACCAGACCAGCGTGCGCGGCTCGCCGCGCAGCGCCTCGAGCCGCGCGCGCCGCTGCGCCGCGCGTGCCGGCAGGAAGCCCTCGAAGGCGAAGCGCTCGGCCGGGAGCCCCGCCACCGACAGCGCCGCGGTCACCGCGCTCGGGCCGGGCACCGGGCGCACCGGGTGGCCGGCCGCGGCGGCGGCGTCGACCAGGCGCCGGCCCGGGTCGCTCACGAGCGGGGTGCCGGCGTCGCTCGCGAGGGCGAGCGCCTCGCCCGCGGCGAGCGCGGCGAGCAGCTCCGGCACGCGCCGCGCCTCGTTGTGCGCGTGGAGCGATACGAGCCGCGTGGCGATGCCGAGGCGGCGCAGCAGCCCGCCCGTCACCCGCGTGTCCTCGGCCACCACCCGGGCGACGCCGGCGAGCACGGCGCGCGCGCGCGGCGCGAGATCGCCGAGGTTGCCGATGGGCGTGGCGACCACGTAGAGCGTGCCGGGCTCGATTGACACCTCCCGGAGGCCTTCCGATACTCGCTCCACCTTGCGCGCCCCGCCCTTCACACCGCCGTCGTCACGCGCCCCTATGCTGGGCCGCCGGCCCCGCCGCGGGCAAGCGCGCGCGCGCGCCGGCGTCTGCCTGCTCGCGCTCGCGCTGGCGCTCGCCGCCTGCGCGCCGGCGCCCCGGCGCGCGCCGCCGCCCGGGCCGGAGGCCGCCGTGGCCGCGGCCGAGCGCGAGGCGGCCGCGCGCCTCGCCGCAGGGGACGCGGCCGGCGCGGCGCGCCGCTACCTGGAGGCGGCCCGCACGGCGCCGCCCGCCCTGCGGCCACGGCTCCTGATGGGCGCCGCGCGCGCCTGGCTCGCCGCGGGACGCCCGCGCGAGGCGCTCGCGGCGCTGCCCGACGTGCCGCCGGGCTGGCCCGAGGCCGAGCGGCTCGAGGCCCACCGCCTGCGCGCGCGCGCCTACGCCGGCGCCGGCAACCCGCTCGAGGCCGCACGCGAGCGCCTCGCCGCCGCGGCGCTCGCGCCCGACCCGGCGGCGCGCGCGGCGGAGGAGGATGCCGCGTGGGAGGCACTGCTGCGCCTGCCTGGGCCGTACCTGCGCTACCTCGCCGACGCCACGGCCGACGTGCGCCTGCGGGGCTGGCTCGAGCTCGCTGCCGCCGTGCGCCTGCACCCGCCGGGGCCGGCGGCGGACGCGGCGCTCGCGGCATGGCTCGAGCGCCACCCGGACCACGAGGCGGCGGCGCGCGCGCGCGCGCTGCGCGAGGCCCTCGGCGCGCCGCGCGGCCTGCCGCGCAAGCTCGCCCTGCTGCTCCCCCTGAGCGGCCCCTACGGCGAGGCCGGGCGGGCCGTGCGCGACGGCTTCCTCGCCGCCTGGTACGCCGACCTCGCGCCGGAGGAGCGCCCGCCGGTGCTCGTGCTCGACACCGCGGCGGCGCCCGCTGCCGCGCTCTACCGGCGCGCCGTCGCCGAGGGCGCGACCCTCGTCGTGGGGCCGCTGCGCAAGGAGGCGGTGGCGGCGCTCGCGGCGGCGGGCGAGCTGCCCGTGCCGGTGCTGGCGCTCAACCGCCTGCCGCCCTCCGGTGCCGGGGCGGGGGCGGCGACGGGCGCGGTCCCGGACAAGGAGGCGCACGCCGCGGACGGCGCGACGCCCGCCCAGGGAGATGACGTAGCACCTGCGCGCCTCTACCAGTTCGGCCTCGCCCCCGAGGACGAGGCCGCGCAGGCGGCCGAGCGCGCCGCCATCGAGGGCTGGACGGACGTGCTGGTGCTGGTGCCGCAGGGGCCGTGGGGGGAGCGCGTGCGCGCGGCCTTCGAGACGCGGCTCGCCGAGCTCGGCGGCGCGGTGCCGGAGGCGGGCGTCTATGCGCGCGGCGCGACGGACTTCGCGCCCGTGCTGCGCGCGCTGCTGAACCTGGACGAGAGCGCGGCCCGCCGCGCGCGCCTCGCGCGCATCCTCGGCATGCGGCTCGCCTTCGAGCCGCGGCGGCGCCAGGACGCCGGCGCCGTGTTCCTGGCGGCCTTCCCGCGCGAGGCGCGCCTGCTCAAGCCGCAGCTCGACTTCCACCACGCGGCCGGCCTGCCGGTGCTCGCGACCTCGCACGTCTACACCGGCACACCGGACCCCGAGCGCGACCGCGACCTCGAGGGGGTGATCTTCTGCGACGTCCCCTGGCTGCTGGATCCGCCGGAGCGCCACCCGCTGCGCGCGCGCATCGCCGCCCTGTGGCCGGAGCGCGCCGCCCGCAGGCCGCGGCTGTTCGCCCTCGGGGTGGACGCCTTCCGCCTCGCGCCCTATCTCGCCGACCTCGAGGCGGGGGTCGGGCCGCTGCCGGGCGCGACGGGCGACCTCGCCCTCGGTCCGGAGCGCACGGTGGTGCGGCGCCTGCGCTGGGCGCGCTTCCGCCGCGGCGTGCCCGTGCCCGCCGACGCCGCGCCCTGAGGTGTGCCCGCTTCGCGGGAGTGCACGGGTTACGGGTTACGGGTTACGGGTTGCGGGTGACCGTATACCGTAACCTGCAAGCTGTAACCCGCCTGTGGCAGTAAACGGGAAACGGGTGACGGGTGACGGGAGACGGGAAAGACCAAAAGGCCGCGCGCGGAGCGCGCACCGACCCTCGCCTCCCGAGCCCCGCCTCCCGCCTCTGCCGCCGCAGGCGGCCGTGCCCGTTTCGCGGAAGTGGACGGGTTACGGGTTACGGGTTACGGGTTGCGGGTGACCGTATACCGTAACCTGCAAGCTGTAACCCGTCCGTGGCAGGCTTCCAGCC
>WFOW01000293.1 GCA_015487895.1 Gammaproteobacteria bacterium
CGCTCAAGGAGAAGCGTCGGATCAAGGGGCTCTATGCGCCGACGGGCAAGTTCAACGTGCATAACCGTATTGAACACGTGACCTGAGCACGTGCAGGCGAGGCGGGGCGCCTGCGGGCGCCCCGCCTTTTTCGGCCGGGGTGGTTCGAGGTCTTGCGGAGGGCACGATGGCTGGCAAAGGGCGAGGCAGCGGCTGGCGGCGGCTCCTGCTCGGCGGGACGGTGGCGAGCGCGATCGCGTTCACGATCTTCGGCGTGCTCGCCTGGGGGGCGTTCAACACCGCGCTCGAGGTGACGAACTCGATGGAGTTCTGCATCTCCTGCCACGAGATGCGCGACAACGTGTACGCCGAATACGTCAACAGCCCGCACGAGGCGAACCGCAGCGGCGTTCGGGCGGGGTGCCCGGACTGCCACGTGCCCCGCGAGTGGGGGCCGATGGTCGTGCGCAAGATCTCGGCGAGCCGGGAGCTGATCTACAAGATCCTCGGCACGGTCGACACGCCGGAGAAGTTCGAGGCCCACCGGCTGGAGATGGCCCGGCGGGTCTGGTCCACGATGAAGAGGACCGACTCGCGCGAGTGCCGCAACTGCCACGACTGGGACACCATGGACCCGGAAAAGCAGAAGCCGAGGGCGCGCAAGCAGCACCTGTTCGCCATGCGGCAGGGACAGACCTGCATCGACTGCCACAAGGGGATCGCGCACAAGAAGGTCCACGACCTGCTGGACGACGAGGAGCGGGACCGGCTGGAGGCGCCGGTGCCGGAGTTCGTGCGGCCGCTGCCCGAGCGGTGGGCGAAGTACGAGGAGCGGAAGGCGGCGAAAAAGCTGGCGAGGCGGAAGGCGCAGGATGAGGCCAGGCAGGGAGAGGCGGGCCGCAAGAAGCCCGCATCGCCGGCGGCCGGGCCGGCCGAGGTCGCGATAGCGCCGGCGTCGGCGGCACATGCGGCGCCGAAGGCGAGCGGCGGGAGCGCGCCCCCCGAGATTGCGTGGGACCGGATCGAGCCGCGGGAGGTGGTGCTCTTCTATCCGGGGCAGAGCTCCTGGGAATGGACGCAGACGGGCTCGGACCACGGCGGGGCGCGGGCCTTCCGGCGCGCGGGCGACCGCTGCTTCGACTGCCATGACGAGGAGACGGCCGACATGGGCCAGAAGATCGCCAGCGGGGAGAAGCTGGAGCCGACGCCCATCCCGGGCAAGCGGCCCAGCATCCCGGTGCAGGTGCAGGCCGCCTTCGACGACGGCAGCCTCTACGTGCGCCTGACCTGGCCGGACGGCGAGCACGCGCCCGTGCCGTTCGTCGAGGGGGGCAAGATGGATCCGGACGACCGGGTCAAGGTCGCGATCGCGCTCTCGACGGACGAGGTCGAGTACGCGGAACAGGCCGGCTGCTGGGTGGCCTGCCACCACGACCTGCGCACCATGCCGGACGCGCCCGAGGGCAAGGAGGTCACCAAGTACCTGCCCGAGAGCCGCACGGCGCTGGAGATCCGCGGACGGGGCGGCAAGCCGCGCGGCGGATGGGACAAGGTGCGGCCGGCAGCGGAGATCGAGTCGCTCCTGACCGCCGGCAAGATCATCGATCTGCTGCGGGTGCGGCTGGACACGGGCAGGAAGGAGGACGGCTACATCCTGGAAGCGCGCCACATGGAGGGCGGGCGCGGCTTCGATGCCTGGTGGGAGCTCGCCGACGGCACCTGGTCGCTCGTCCTGCGCAGGCCGCTGAAGGGCGCCGGAAAGGGCGACGTCGATCTGGAGCCGGGCGGCATCTACAATTTCAGCATCGCCATCCACGACGACTACGCGGCCGCGCGGTACCACCATGTCTCGGTCGGCTACCGTCTCGGCCTGGGCAACGAGGACGCGGACATCGTGGCGGCGAGGCTGTAGGGGCGGTGGCCGCGTGCCGCCGTCCGCGGTCCGGGAGGCACGGAGGGCACGGCATGCGCAGGCGAGCCGTCGTCGTTAAGGGTCTCGGGCTCGTGCTGGCCGGCGCGCTGGCGGCCGGAGGCGGCATGGCGGACGAGGCCGTGGTCGAGGTCGAGATCCGGCAATACGCCTTCCATCCGGCGGAGGTGGTCGTCAAGCCGGGAACGGTCGTGCGCTGGGTCAACCGGGAGAAGCGCCAGTACCACAGCGTATGGTTCGAGGGGCTCGACAAGGAGGAGCCCGAGTATTTCTTCCCGGAAGAGACCTACGAGCGCCGCTTCGACAAGCCCGGCGTCTACCGCTACCGCTGCGGTCCTCACCCGGAGATGCGCGGCGTGGTCCGCGTGGTCGACTGAGCCGGGCTCCGGCGGCACCGGGAGGCATGCTCAGGCGGGGGGCTCCCCCGCGGGGGCGCGGCTGCGGCACAGCACGGCGGCCACGGTGGTCATGCTGTGCGTGAGGCAGGGCACGCCGGGGCCGGGCTGGAGGGCGCGGCCCGCGGGCGGGCCGAGCTCGCCGTGGCAGAACATCCCGAACAGCGGCACCCCGGGCGCGAGGCGCGCGGCTGTCTCGGGCTCGACGCCATCGCGCCCGTACCGGTTGACGCCGCGCATGAAGCAGGGAAAGAGCGCCAGGGCCTCGGGCACGCAGCCTTCGGGCACCGCCTCGAGCAGGGCGCGCAGCGCGGGCTCGGCCTCGCCGGTGAAGGCGGTGGCGGCCACGCGCAGCTCCGGCGGCAGGGCGACATGGAGGCCGTCGGTGGCGGTGAAGCGCCCGGCGGCGGCGTCCCAGCGCCAGGTGGCCTTTGCCACGCCGCCGAGGCAGGGTGCGGCGGCCGGCCGGGGGTGGCCGTGGGCCGCGATCACGAGATGCGCCGGCGCGGCGGCGTCCGGCGCGTCCGCCCGGGCCCCGGCCAGCGCCACGACCGCCACGCCCATACCGCCCGCCCCGCCCACGCCGCCGTACTCGCGGC